>JABISU010000280.1 GCA_018700255.1 Flavobacteriales bacterium
AGCTTTGCGAACTCCTATTTCTTTCGTCCTCTCCTTTACTGCGATAGCTAAAATATTAGCAACGCCTACAGCTCCAGCAAGCAAAGTAAGGAGTCCTATCCCCCATATAAATAATTCTATCCCTAAAAAGATGTTCTGAAACCGTTCGTACTCCTCATTATTATTTCTCATCCAAACCCCGCGAGTATCATCGGGATGCACAACTTTTCTGTCTTTAAACCACGACAATAAAGATTCAGTTAATGTTCTAGTGCCAGCAATAGGCAATTCACCGGTGCCGAGAATGATTTGGTCTACCTTATCGTTAGACCTAAAAATCTTCTGAGCAGTGGTAAAAGGTAAATAGGCCATTTTGTTCTCCCAGCGACTTGCTGGATCATCAAATGCCCCCACCACACGAAACTGCACACCACCAATTAATATATACGTACCTATAGGACTTTCACCCTTAAATAACTCCTCAACTATAGTAGCGCCAAGAACAGCCACCTTAGTTTCCTCAACTACATCCCGCCTAGATACAAATCTACCTTCAGTAAGAGTTGTGTTCTCAAGCATCTGATGATCGGGGTCAACTCCCCTCAACGGGAAATTACTTTGTTGATCTTCATGCTCCATAGTTACCCCCCAAATCCTTATTCTCCTAGAGTATGCATTTACAGTATCCATTTGATTGAACATTGCATCCACATCAGAGTTCCGCATCTTGATTTGTCTGTTTGGCTTATTTCCATGGTATGCAAGTTGTGTCCTGCCTGAATTCACCCATATTGAATTCACAGCGTCATCACTAAATTGGTTTTTCACTCCATTTTGGAGACCAAACCCCAAACCTTGCATTACAACTAAAATGAACACCCCTAACGCAATAGATAACCCCGTTAAAAACGTGCGCAAAGGATGACTAAGCACCGTATTTGCAATTTCTAACCAGGTATCTCTATTAAACATTAACTAAATTTTCACTGTTAAAATTAAACAATTAAACCATCCGTTAAAAGAATAGTCCTATCACATAGCGCAGCAATATCATGTTCATGGGTGACAATAATCATTGTAATCCCCTCCTTGTTTATCTCTCTTAAGAGAGTCATCACCTCACGCGAGGTTGTAGAGTCTAGAGCACCTGTTGGTTCATCCGCCAAGATCACTTTAGGCTTTGCTACTAAAGCGCGAGCAATAGCAACGCGTTGTTTTTGGCCTCCTGACATTTGATTAGGTAAATGCAAAGCCCAATCCTCTAAACCCACTTTCTTCAAATACTCCATTGCAGTGGCGTTTCTTTCCTTTCGAGACACCTTTTGATAATAAAGAGGTAGCGCTACATTTTCAATAGCCGTTTTAAAACCTATTAGGTTAAAACTTTGAAAAACAAATCCTAAAAATTTACTTCTGTATTTAGCTGCCGCCCTCTCTCCTAGTCCAACCATTGATTCTCCTGCGAGCATATACTCCCCAGAATCAAATCCATCTAGCAAACCTAAGATATTCAAAAGTGTTGACTTACCAGAACCTGAAGACCCCATAATAGCTACAATCTCCCCTTCTTTTACATCGCAGCTTAGACCTTTCAAAACATCTAACTTTTGATTGCCTGTCGTGTATGACTTTCTTAGATCTTTTAATTTTATCACAAGAGCGAAGATAGCATTTCAGTAATAACTACAATGTTAAAAAGTTAGAACTAAGTCTGAACGCCTTTAACCATGAAAAATGCCGTACTTTCGCGCGTCCTAAGACGTAAAAAGAATACCACTATGAGCGGAATTAGAAACATTGCCATCATCGCACACGTTGACCACGGTAAAACTACCCTTGTCGATAAAATGATTCATCGTTGTCAAGCAGTTGACCCTCGTAAGGTAACAGGGGAGCTGATCCTAGACAATAACGATCTCGAGCGCGAAAGAGGAATTACTATTCTCTCGAAGAATGTGAGCGCTATGTGGAAGGGAACGAAGATTAATATCATAGATACTCCAGGTCACGCGGATTTCGGTGGTGAAGTGGAGCGAGTACTCAAAATGGCTGATGCAGTGCTGCTACTTGTTGATGCCTTTGAGGGAGCTATGCCCCAAACCCGTTTCGTTCTTGGAAAAGCTATCGAGCTTGGCCTGAAGCCAATTGTAGTAGTAAACAAAGTAGACAAAGAAAACTGTACACCAGACATCGTCCACGAACAGGTTTTCGATCTTATGTGTAACCTAGACGCTACTGAAGAGCAGCTTGACTTCCCTACAGCATATGGTTCAGCTAAGCACAACTGGATGGCTGATGATTGGCAGAAACCTGCTAAAGACATAGACTTCCTATTAGACCTTATAGTGTCAGAAGTTCCTGAAGCTCCATTTCATGAAGGAGATCCACAAATGCAAATTACTTCTCTCGACTACTCTAAGTACACAGGACGAATTGCTATCGGTCGTTTATACCGCGGAGAAATTCAAGCTAACAAGGACTACGCTCTCTGCACAGCTGGAGGAGTTAAGAAAATTAGAGCGAAAGAACTTTTCGTTTTTACAGGTTTAGCTAAAGAAAAAGTAGACTCAGTTCGTGCTGGCGATATCTGTGCTATTAATGGAATCGAAGAATTTGAAATCGGAGATACGATCTCTGACCTCGAAAATCCTGATGCTATTGATCGTATCGCGGTTGACGAGCCTACAATGAGTCTTCTCTTTACTATCAACACTTCTCCATTTTTAGGAAAAGAGGGAGATTACCTTACATCTCGCCACATTCGTGAGCGTTTGGACTTGGAGCTCCAAAAGAATTTAGCTCTAAGAGTTGAACAAACAGATTCAGAGGACAAGTGGAACGTTTATGGACGTGGAGTACTACACCTCTCAGTACTAATCGAAACGATGCGTCGAGAGGGATATGAGTTGCAGGTTGGAAAACCTCAGGTAATCTTTAAAGATATTGACGGTAAAGAGCACGAGCCATACGAGCACTTGGTTATCGATGTGCCAGAGGCTACTGCAGGAAAGGCTACTGAGCTTGTGATGATGAGAAAGGGAATGCTTCAGGTTATGGAACCTAAGGGTGATTTGCAGCATATGGAGTATCGAATCCCTTCTCGTGGACTTATAGGTCTTAGAAACCAAATCTTAACAGCCACATCAGGTGAAGCAATTATGACTCACCGTTTCATTGAGTACGACGTTTATGCAGGAGAAATTTCCACTCGCCTTTCGGGATCTCTTATTAGTTCTGAGCTTGGACAAGCCCGTGCATACGAAATTGACCGCCTACAAGAACGTGGCACTTTCTACATCGATCCAGGTCAAGAAATTTATCCAGGTCAAGTCGTAGGAGAGTCTTCACGCAACACGGATATGGAACTCAATCTAGTCCGCGGAAAAAAGCATTCAAATGTGCGGTCTTCTGGTACTGACAAGGGGCTTAAAATAGCTCCCGCAAAGAATATGTCTCTTGAAGAGTACATGGAATGGATCTCTGACACTGAGTATATTGAAGTAACCCCAAAATCTTTGCGAGTGAGGAAAATTCCTGGAACTAGAATTCCCTAGTCGACATTGCATTAATTTTACTGTATGAGTCGTATACTTTTATCAGTTTTTTTCTTCTCGGTTTTTGTTGGTGCTGAAGCACAAACATTAGACGACCTATCATTTGGTACGCCCGATGCTCTTGAAATCGCTACATGGAATATCGAATGGTTTCCTAAAAACGGTCAAACCACAGTAAACTATGTGAGTGAGATAATTGAAAATCTCGACCTCGACGTTTATGCTATCCAAGAAATTGATGATACGACCGTTTTTAAAACCATGGTCGAAGGCCTCGAAAACTATGACTATATCATGATGAATGGTTGGTTCGGAGGGCTCGTATTTGTATACAACACTGAGCGAATTGAAGTTCTGGATGCTTTCGAGATTTATACGAGCTCCCAGTATTGGAATCCGCTTCCAAGATCGCCACTTGTCTTGAAATTTAAGCATCTCGGAGAGATTCTTTACGCGATTAACAACCATTACAAATGTTGTGGCGACGGCAGCATTGATCTTGGCAATAGCAACGATGAGGAAAATAGAAGACTCGAAGCCAATATCTTAATCGAAGATTATATAAGTCAATTCCACAGTAACGATAGGGTAATTCTTTTAGGCGATTTAAACGACGTTATTACTGAGCCCGCTTTTAGCAATGTCTTTACTCCTTTTCTGAACGAGCCAGAACACTACATGTTCGCTGACATGGATTTAGCACTGGGCTCAAGTTCTGGCTGGTCATACCCAAGTTGGCCTTCTCACATAGACCACATACTTATTACGAATGAGCTCGTGAGCGATTTATTGCAGCCTGAGACAGTCGTAGAGTCAATTGATATTGCATCGCATTTAACTGGTGGCTGGAGTATGTATGACTCAAACATCAGCGATCACAGACCAGTAGTGATGCGAATCGTGCCTTCACAAGTAGGTGGAGAAGAATTAGAGTCAGTAACGAACTATACGAACGTTGAGTTGATTGGAATATCTGATGTATTAGGGCGTGAATGCGAATATCAACCGAGGCAATTGTTGCTGTATCGCTATAGTGATGGGACAGTGGTAAAGCGCTTTAGCTCTTCAGCTAGGCAACCAGAGTAAAGGCCGCGAGAGTTTTAGAGAATACAACTTAAATCACAAAACGATTCTCTCAATCGCTTTAGACCAAACAGCCTTCTTCTCTTCCCTCCATTCTAATGACTTCTCTGGATCGAATGATCGTTCTAACTCTGGAAGTTTAGAAATTTCGTTTAAAGTAAGCTCCCCAATAGTCAGAGCGGCCATGTATGCGACACCAGCAGCTGTAGATTCCACAAAAGAAAGTCGTTCAACCGATACTCCGAGAATATCAGATTGGAATTGCATTAAGTAGTCATTTACCGAAGCGCCCCCATCGACTTTAAGTGCAAATAATGAGATGCCTGAATCTTCTTGCATAGCATCAAGTACATCTTTAGATCTAAATGCAATAGATTCTAATGTTGCTCTAATTATAGAGTCTCTGCCAGAATCGCGGGTAAGCCCTAATATCGCTCCTCGTGCATGCATATCCCAATATGGTGTGCCTAACCCAGCGAAAGCTGGCACGACTACTACTGAGGAATTGGGGTTTTTTTTTGCTTCTCGAGAAGCAATTTCAGAAGTCGCGCTTATATCATCGATGATCTCAATACCGTTCTGCAACCATTGTACTGCCGCACCAGCTATAAATACGCTACCTTCTAAAGCATAAGTAGTTGTATCACCTATTTGCCAAGCTATTGTATTTAAGAGGCCCGATTTAGAGGGAGGGATTTCCTCACCTGTATTCATGAGCATAAAACAACCTGTTCCATAGGTATTCTTTGCCATTCCTGAGGTGAAACAGCATTGGCCGAAAAGGGCAGATTGCTGGTCTCCCAAGATTGCCGTAATAGGAATGGTGCCGTGAGTAGGTGAGTTGTAATGTCCGAAAATATTTGATGAAGGGAACACTTCCGGCATCATCTGAACTGGCACTTGCAATGCGTTGAGCATTTTTTTATCCCACTCTAAGGTGCGAATATTAAAGAGAAGTGTTCTCGATGCGTTTGTAACGTCAGTTGCGTGAACCTTGCCCCCCGTTAAATTGTACAAAAGCCAGCTATCGACAGTACCGAAACACAATTCGCCTTTCTCCGCCCTTTGTCTGGCACCCTCAACATTGTCCAAGATCCAAGAGATTTTAGTTCCCGAAAAATATGGGTCGATTACCAATCCGGTGGTGGTTTTTGCATACTCGGAGAAACCTGCATTCTTTAAGTCATCGCACACATCTGAAGTGCGTTTATCTTGCCAAACTATCGCGTTGTAAATCGGTTGCCCACTCTCTCTATCCCAGACTAAAGCAGTCTCTCTTTGGTTAGTTATCCCAAGGGCTATCACCTTTCCTTTAATTAAAAGTTCGTGACTTAGGACCTCCTGTAAAACATCCATTGTTGTCGAGAGGATGACTGAGGGGTCGTGCTCTACCTGGCCTGGAGATGGAAATATTTGAGGTAAATCCGTTTGGGCTAAAGAAATAAAATGTCCTTGTTTATTAAAAAGCACCGCACGAGAACTCGTAGTACCTTGATCTATGGAAATTATAAATTCAGACATGGCGATAGTTTTATTATCTTTTGCAAAATAACAAGCACACTTCGAAATGCAAGCATACGAACTCAAAACCTCAGATGGAATAAGTTTACACGCTCAAAAGTGGAGCCATATTGAGGATTCTGATCGCACCTTATTAATCGTCCATGGATTAGGCGAGCACCAGAACAGGTACGCACATGTTGCTGAGCATTTCGTCAAAGATGGTTTTCAGGTTTATTCTTATGACCAAAGAGGTCACGGCAAATCCGACGGTCCCAGAGGTCACACACCCAGTCTATCTCAAAACCTAGACGACCTCAACCTTGTTATAAACAGCATCCCTCACAAAAACCTATATCTCTATGGCCATAGCTTCGGGGGTAATGTAACCGCAAATTATTTGCTTAGAAGAGATTGCGACACCTTAAGAGCAGCGATTCTAAGTGGTGCTTGGCTTAAGCTCTACAAAGAGCCTTCAAAATTTGACGTCACGATGGCCACAATCATGAACATCATCTACCCCAAGTTCACACAAGGCAACAAACTCGACCCTAACGACCTCTCCTACATAGAGCAAGTAGGAATCGACTACATAAACGACCCGCTCCGTCACAACAAAATAACTGCTGGACTGTTCAAGCATTTTCACGCCAGCGGTTTGTGGGCGATTGAGAATGC
>JABISU010000272.1 GCA_018700255.1 Flavobacteriales bacterium
AAATGTGATTAAAGCAAAAGATTCTGTTTCAAATGGAATTAAAGTAGTAGGCAAGGTAGATTTTGTAGCTCAAGCAAAAGAAGCAGAAGAGAAGAAAGCCGTCGCAGCAGTTGCACGAGCAAAAGCAAAAGCGGAAGCAGAAAAAATCGTTGTAAAATCTGCCATTCCTACTTTTGAAGATCCTCTTACAAATGAGGACAATACAGATAACACTTCGGATGATATAGTTGTAAAAACTAAGGTTCAGAAGCTGAGTGGTCCTAAAGTGGTTGGAAAGATTGAGCTCCCTGTTGAGAAGAAAAAATCTAAAGACGACGGGAAACGAAAACGTGTTAGAGTAAAAAAGATAGACGTTAAAAAACAGGGTAACGCTCCAGCACCATCACGCGGAGTTACTCGACCAGCTAGAGCACCAGGTCCACGTGGGCCGGCAAGAGGTCAACGTACAAGAGGAGCTACAGCAAAAGGGCCTAAAAAGGAGGTTACTCAAGACGATATTAAAAAGGAAATTAGAGATACACTTGCTCGTCTATCAGGCGGTAAGAAATCTAAGTCTTCTAAGATGCGTCGAGCCAAGCGAAAAGATATTAGAGACCGCTCAGATGATGAAATAGTACGCCAACAGTTAGAGGAGACTATTCTTAAACTTACCGAATTCGTTACAGTCGCAGAATTAGCTACTATGATGGATAAGTCTGTGAATGATGTTATCTCTGCTTGCATGATGCTTGGTATCATGGTTTCGATTAACCAAAGACTTGATTCGGAAACAATCACGATGATTGCTGAAGATTTCGGGTTTGAAGTTGAATTTGTAAGCGCAGACTTAGAGGATGCAATAGAAGTTGAGGCGGATCAAGAAGATGATCTGGTTTCTCGTCCACCGATTATTACGGTAATGGGTCACGTTGATCACGGTAAGACATCTCTTCTCGACTATATTCGAAAAGCAAACGTTATTGCCGGTGAAGCCGGAGGTATTACTCAGCACATTGGAGCTTATTCCGTTTTAGTTGATAGTGGCGAACAAATTACTTTCTTAGACACACCTGGTCACGAAGCGTTTACCGCTATGCGTGCTCGTGGTGCTCAAGTTACCGACCTTGCAATTATTGTAATTGCATCTGACGATGCGGTTATGCCCCAAACAAAAGAAGCTATACACCATGCTCAAGCAGCAGAAATCCCAATGATTTTTGCTCTTAATAAGATGGATAGAGAAGAGGCGAACCCCGATAGGATTAAAAAAGAACTTAGCGAGATGAATATTCTTGTTGAGGAATGGGGAGGGAAATACCAATGCCAAGAAATTTCTGCCAAACAAGGAACTAACATAGAAGAATTGTTAGAAAAAGTTCTTCTAGAAGCAGAAATGCTAGATCTTAAAGCCAATCCTAACAAGCGTGCCATTGGAACGGTTGTTGAATCAACACTAGATAAGGGGCGTGGTTATGTGACTAACCTTCTCGTAGAGTCAGGTACATTGAGGGTGGGTGATCCAATTCTAGCGGGTCAATTCTCAGGAAAAATTAGAGCCATGTTCGATGAGCGCGGAAACCGTGTGGACGAAGCGGGTCCTTCTTCTCCTATTTCTGTACTTGGATTCGATGGCGCACCTAGCGCCGGAGACAATTTCAACGTATTTGAGCAGAGCCTAGAAGCTCGAACTATAGCAACAAAGCGCCAACAACTCCAGCGTGAGCAAGGAGTCCGTACTCAGAAATCAGTAACTCTGGAAGAGCTTGGACGTCGTATTGCGGTGGGTGAATTCAAGGAACTTAACCTTATCGTTAAGGGTGACGTGGATGGTTCCATTGAAGCTTTGAGTGACTCGTTAGAAAAGCTCTCTACTGAGAAAGTTCAGGTGAAGATTATCCATAAAGCGGTAGGCCAAATAACTGAGTCAGATATCCTTCTAGCATCTGCTTCTTCAGCTTACATTATCGGATTCCAAGTTCGCCCATCGGCAACTGCGCGTAAGTTAGCTGAGGAAGAAGAGGTTCAGATTAAACTCTACTCTGTCATCTATAAAGCCATTGAAGAAATGCGCGATGCAATGGAGGGGTTATTATCTGCTAAAATTGAAGAAAATATTGTGGGTAGTGCTGAAATTAGAGAAACATTCAAAATTTCTAAACTCGGAACTATTGCTGGATGTATTGTCAATGAAGGTAAAATACTTCGTTCTAGCAGGGTGAGGGTTCTTCGTGAAGGTATAGTAGTTTATACGGGACTCCTTGGATCTTTAAAACGATTTAAAGATGACGCTAAAGAAGTCGCTAAAGGTTATGAGTGTGGTTTAAACATTGATAAATTCAACGACATCAAAGTTGGAGATGTAATTGAAGCTTACGAAGAAGTTGAAGTCAAGCAGACCTTAGAGAGCTAACGAACCTCTATAGCTTAGGTAGCTCTATGTCTGATGGTATGATTAAGGCGCTTGGGTAAAGTTTTTTTAATCTTGGCAGTGCCGACTCTGCCTCCCATCGGTTCCTAAAATCACCCACTACAACGCTGTAGTTAGGGGCAATAGATTCTAAGTAAACACTTCTTCCATCTAATCGTTTTCTGCATTTAGCTCGAACTGCTCTGGCGGTTTCTAAATTTCCGAAATGAATTTGGACTCTATACCCTTTTAAAGTATGTGTCTCAGAGAGCGCTTTTAAATCAATCTCTGTAAGAGCAGAATCCATGTTAATTATAACGCTTCCATTGCCATCTTTAATAGGAAGTGCGGGTAACGTTTTTATTAAAGCGGAAGAATCAAGTTCAATCTGGATGATAGAAGCGTTATTGAGAATAGAATCCTCATTCTGTATGTCAACAGATTGAGTTTGAGTTGTGTCACAGTTAGTTCTGAAAATGCTCTTCCACCACGAGTTGTCACTTTGAGCTGAAATTGTGCTTGCGTTTAGAAAGCAGAAGCAAATTATTGCAATTTGATTTATCCGAGTTAACATATTAGTTGCGTAATTTTTTTCTTCAAGACAAAACTACCTATAACTGCTCATTTATAGCGTACTAAATTGAGTATTATTGTTTGGAAAGGTTCTAAATAAGAGAGCGTTATGACATTGCTGTGACATAGTGTGCGATAAGTGTAAAATTCATTGTAATTTCGCGCGTGAATTGAGTGCACTCGATTGATATGAAAAAGCCGATGAATAATCGTATAAACCGACTTCAACATATAGCACGTGCTATATGTACCATCCTAGTATTTCAAGCCTTTGGACTTGCAGCCCAAGGTATTTGGGAGGGTGGAGACCCCATAAATGGTCAATCACTTTTTAACGCAAATTGTGCAGCATGTCATAAGATTACTAATGAGATGCTCGTGGGACCAGGCCTTGAAGGTCTCCAAGATCGTTGGCCATCTGGAGATAAGATGCTTGTACAGTGGATCCAATCTCCACAAGAGGCAGCTGAGTCGGGAGATAAGTATATCAAAAGTATGGTCGATCGATACGTAGGGACTTATGGATGGATGACTGGACAAGCGGTTTCTGAAGCTGATATTTCGGATATTCTTGCATATGTTATTGCTCCCCCAGTTGATGGCGGCGGCGATACCGCTTCAAGTGACAACTGTCCGACAATTGATTACAATACTCCCGAAGAATCCGATTCGAGTAACGCAATGTGGTTTCTAATTCTCCTGATTTTATTCACAGTTATTGCTTTAAGTGCTGCCGGAGTTAAGCGATCACTTACCGATGTGATTGCAGAAAGAGCTGGAGAGGACTTGTTGCCGGATACAGGATATCTTACTAGATTAGGTGGTTGGGCTTGGAATAACCTCGTGATGGTCTCTCTAATTGGTGTTTTCTTTGTCTTGTATGGAGTTGTAGTGGGTTATTCAGCGCTTATGGATATCAGTATATACTCTAATTACAGTCCTGAGCAACCTATTGCATTCAATCACAGCATTCACGTTTGTGAGAATGA
>JABISU010000283.1 GCA_018700255.1 Flavobacteriales bacterium
AGGAAATGAAACTTTTGAGTATTCGAACGATATCCGGAAGTACGTGGGGGATGGCCTACCTGACTTTATAGGAGGTATGACTAACTCCTTTACATATGAGAATTGGGATTTAACTGCTCTTGTTTCTTTCTCAGTGGGAGCTAAGATCTTTGATTCTTCAGCCAAACGCCAACTCGGTGTAGTTAGTGATTGGAACATGAGAACTGAGCTTTTCGACAGATGGCAACAACCTGGTGATGAGGCCACTTACCCTAGACTTACTTTAGAC
Source organism: Flavobacteriales bacterium (assembly GCA_018700255.1). The sequence continues at coordinate 269 of JABISU010000283.1, forward strand.
GAGACTACATATAGCTTGCCGTCTGGTTTCCCTTGGTGGAATACAAGCTTGTTTATTTACGACGCGTCCTATTTACGACTGCGCAACCTCACCCTCGGATATAATGTCCCAGGCAATAATGAAATCAGACTTGCAGTAAATGCAACTAACGTTTTTACCATCACAAACTTTCCTGGGTTAGATCCAGAAGTAGTTCGTGACTTTGAAAACGCTCAGGACAGAAACATGAGCGCTAACGTCACCTACCTTACTCCTCCTCAGGAAAGGGCTTTTACTTTCTCAATCACAGCTAATTTTTAAGATTATGAAAACGACAACTTTCTTACTTGCGATTTCGCTATCTCTTCTTTCATGTGATAGGCTCCTTGTTTTCGAACCTGGAGAAGTGATCCTTGCGGAAGATGCTATCTCAACAACTGATGATCTTCAGAGACTACTTATCTCAACATACGACGTGCTCGGGAATCTCTACGATGGCAGAGTTCAAATAGTAAACGAACTTAGGGGGGATAATCTCGCAGAACCTGATAACAATAATGACTACAAAGCTGTATACAATAGGGAAACAACATTTTTCACTGGAATTAATGGTGGAATTTATACGGATTTCTACTACGCGATATATAGGTCTAATGTAGTACTTGGAAGCTTCGATTTGGTTGAGGACATAACTCCTGTGGATAGAACAAGAATAACAGCGGAAGCAAGATTTGTAAGGGCAGTTTGTCACTTGGGCGCTGTGAAGATGTTTGCTCAACCTTTCGGATTTACATCTGACAATTCTCACTTGGGCATTCCTCTTAGGCTAGAAGCGTCACAAGACCCCTTACCTAGAGCTTCGGTAGGAGAAGTTTACTCAGCAATCATTAATGATTTTACTTATGCCGCTGAACATCTGCCTTCATCCAATGGTGCTTACGCCACATCGGATGCCGCGAACGGGTACCTTGCGCATATGCACTTCTTGATGCAAGACTGGATAGAAACAGTTAATTACTGTGATGTAATAATCTCTAGCGGGCATTATGCATTAGACACAGATTTAAATAGATTTGAGTCTGGAATAACGAACGTTGAGACAATATTCGGGATACAGAGCTTTATGGATTCTGATTTACTGGAAGATGCTACTTTCGTTGATTTCCGATGTGAAAGTCTTAGGGATAACTACCGATCTGACAACAATCCTACTCCACAACTTACTTTCTCTTCTGACTTTATAAATTGGTGGAATGGCCTTGGAGAGGGATCCGGAGATGCCAGAGCTGAGTGGTTCACCTCAGGTGAGCGAAATTTCTGCAACAGGTTTAACGGCCTTGACGTTTTCAACGTCCCCTTAATCCACCTAACTGGGATAATGCTAATTCGAGCTGAAGCTCTTTCTGAGTTAAATGAGAATTTCAGCTCTGCAATCGCTGATATTAATTCTATTAGATCCCGCGCTAACGCTTCTTTACTGAGTGAAAGCGCAGATGCTACATTAATTCGTAATGCTGCGAGAATAGATTACAGGAAAGAAACCCTGTGTGAGGGGACTTGGGTAGACCAACTCCAAAGGCGTGGAACGATGGGAGAAGACATAACCATTAGAGGAGGTTCTTGGGATTGTCCTGGAATGGCTCTTCAGTTTTCAAACACTGAAAACACTGTCTCGGGATTTGTGTTAAATCCGGAGGGAGGATGCCTATAAAACTTTAAAACATGAAGAACTTCATTAAACACACAATAATTAAGGTATTACTAGTGGCTTTAGTTACACCAACTGGTTGTAAGCCTGAACCTCAAGGAGAGCTTGGCGAGCCATTTGACAAAGTCGCGGGGATGTTAGGGACTTGGCAGCTAAACACATTTATACAAACAGATTTAAATAATCCTATCAAAGAACAAAGAGATTTAACTTACTTTTTCGACGATGGAATCGTCACCCCTATGCAAATCACATTTAACGAAGACAGAAGCTATTATAGCTCGTTAGAGATAGGGCGCAACTACTTCGGAGAGCAAGGAGTTTGGGGGTTCGATGATGACAATCACCCAAGCTATATCATTTTAGAGACTACGCTTTCAGATGGAACTCCGAGTGACACGCTGCAATATGAATTAGGATCTGTAATAAGACCGTTCGATAATGCTATGACTATCGAATATGACAGACTGTGCGGTGAAGGGCCTACCGCATCAAACACGGTTCTTTATTCAATCAATTTTAATAGAATAAATTAAATCACCATGAAGAATTTATTTAAACTATTAGGTTTACTCTTTATATATATTAGTTTCACAAACTCTATCTATGGGCAGGCCGGGTATATTCAACCCTCTCCTACTTCTCCAGATGAAGAGGTAACGCTTTTTATAGATATAAACCAAAGCCAAGACGGTCTTCAAAACAATGCACTTAGCGCGATGTTAGATGTTATGTCAGATACGACGCACGTATATCTATGGGCATGGAATCCGTCTTCGCCTATTGCTGGAAATGGTGAGTGGACGGCGTCGAATGAGGCGATGAGACTTAATCGGATTGGGCCTAAATTATATTCTATGACTTTCGTACCAACGGAGTTTTTCGATATTGAGGGAGCCGAGCTTTATGCTAGTGGGATTTCATGCCTAGCTAAACTTAAGGACGGTTCGCCCATCGATGGGTTCGAAGGTGAGCCCAAGACGGAGGATTTATATATACCCATAGTGCCGAAATTATGTGACGAAATTATTTGTGTGTTTCCCGAAGTTCGTCGCGCTGACGATTTTCTAAGCATTACTTACGATAACACGCAAGAATCGTACGAAGGGCTTCAAAATATGGGTGGGGAAGATTGTTATTTATGGATGGCGGCGAAGCTCCTTGATGGGACGAATTTAATTTACATTGATGAAGCCCTCGTGACCTCAACCCCTGAACTTCAAATGACTTCTATCGATGATGGAACAGCTGAAACAGCGGGTAAGTTCAGGATTACCTTCATCCCCGAGGATCTATTCGCTCCCATGATGACTCCAGAAATGACAGGAATAGATTATCTTATTTGTTACATCTTAAGGCCAGGGTTTTCTTATCCTCCTGGGCCTCCTAATTACTACATTAATCTTCCTATTCTAACTTGTGAGTAATCTCTAAGAATGAAAACTACTCGAATCTTCCTTTTAGCTTCTGTAAGTTGTGCAATCATTGCACTCTCTAATTGCTCAAGCACAACAACAAATCAAGAGCAAACATCAACTGAGACATTATCAGAGGTTGTGAAAAAGCTTAGTGAAGGAGATGGTTGGAGTACGTGGGGACCCACACTACCAATACAGTTAGAATCAAATTCAACGAGACTTAACTTAAAAGACTACTTACTATATGGGGAGCGCCTGGATTCAGTGGTGTATTTCCATGAGATGAACAATCCTGAAAGGATTCACTTCAACAATTATAATGATGCAATAATATCGAAACAGCCCACAAATGGAATCGGGTTACTTACACTATACGCAAAGCAAGGATCCAACTCTGCTCAAAGAAACATCCTAGTATTCGCTTCTGAGATGCAGGAGATTACAATTGAAACTAATGGAGAAAGAATCTCTAAGGCGAAAAGTGTTTATCTAGCCGGATCTATGAACGGCTGGAGTTCTTGGAAAACTCCACTTGAAAAAGGTGAGAGCGGGAATTGGTCTGTGACTTTAAACTTGCCTTTAGGGAACCATTCATACCAAATAATAACTGACGATGCCTGGGGTTTAGACCCCGCCAACAAAGACTCTATACCTAACGGGCTAGGCGGATGGAATTCACTTATAGAAGTATCCCAAGCTTCATTGCCCCCTATTATTAAAGTTGCTAAAAAGGAAGATACCAATCTTGAAATTGAAGGAGATTATGGAGTTGATGTTTGGTGCATCTGGGAAGATCGATTCATCGCTAAAATTGAGCTAGGTCTTCTTAATAATGCCACTTTAAATATTCCCAATTCGGCAAAGTCATTGCGAAGGTCACACCTGAGATTATTTCCTGTAAACGATGGTGTTAGAGGCCCAGGGATATTAATTCCACTTGAATATGGAGAACCTATTGTTTCCACTGAGGACTTAGATAGAAGGGATTGGCATGCAATGGTCATGTACTTCTTGATGATAGATAGGTTTAACAATGGAATGCCCGAAAATGATAGTCCAGTTGATGATAAGGACATCATGCCCATTGCAAATCACAAAGGAGGAGATATCACCGGGGTGGCTTTAAAAATTGTGGATGGATATTTAGGGCGGCTAGGTGTAAATACTGTTTGGCTAAGTCCTATTACTAAGAATGCAAAAGGGGCTTGGGGGTACTGGTCTGATCCACGTACTTCTGTTTCAAGTAAATTCTCCAGTTTTCATGGATATTGGCCCATCAGTAATACAGTGATAGACCCAGCTTTCGGTTCTAGAGCGGAGTTTAATGGATTTGTAGATTTCGCACATTCAGCAGATATGAACGTAATCTTAGACTACGTAGCGAATCACGTCCATGAGGACCACCCCATTTACAAAAAACACCCTGACTGGGCTACAGACCTTTACCTGCCAGACGGGTCTATGAATATCGAACGATGGGACGATCACAGACTCACCACTTGGTTCGACACCTTCCTCCCTACCTTGGATCTCTCACGACCGGAAGTGTACTCAGCTATGACAGACTCGGCAATGTGGTGGGTGGAGAACTCCGGGGTTGATGGCTTTAGGCACGATGCAACGAAGCATATACCTGAAGTGTTTTGGCGTACTCTTACGAAGAAAATGAAAGTGATTAATCGCACACGTGGACGGCGACTTTTTCAAATTGGGGAGACTTATGGCAGCCCGACTTTGATAAGAAGCTACATCTCTTCGGGTATGTTAGACGCACAATTCGACTTCAACCACTACGATGCTGCTGTGGCTGCACTCGCATTTGATGATGGGTCGTTTGAAAATCTTGCTTCCACCGCTCGCGAGTCTTTGAAATCTTATGGTGCTCATAACCTTATGGGAAATATCACAGGAAACCAAGACCGCATCCGCTTTACTTCTCTTGCGGACGGTGGCGTAGTTCCTGAGGGAAATGGAAAATTTGAGGGTTGGACTCAAGATATTAAACACGTTAAGGGTGGCGGCGGTTTCGAAAAAATGAGAATGCTAATGTCTTATCTCATGGCTATGCCTGGCATACCGTGCATTTATTACGGAGACGAAATAGCTGATGTAGGTGGGAATGACCCCGACAATAGACGAGTTATGAGGTTTAACGACCTGTCTATTGAAGAGGGAAAGACTCTTTCTTGGACTTCTGAGTGGATTAAGCTTCGACGATCGAGGATGTCTTTACTTTATGGTTCCTGCAATATCGAAGCGCTTTCCCCTACTCTTCTCAAAATAGCCAGAGTGTATCTAGGCGAAGAAAGTGTCGTTTACATTAATAAATCTAAAGAGTCCGTTGAGGTAAACGCAGATGGGAAATCTATTTTTGCTGGAAAAGCTGAATATTTACAGAGCGGAATGATAATGATACCTCCACAATCAGCAATTTGTCTGGGGAATTAGTAGAGTAAATATAAAACTTAAGGTAGGTCACACGTAAATTGCTAACCAATTGAAACCTGCAATTAGCATGAAGCATCTTTTTATAGTCATTATCGCAGTCTTAACATTAGGACTCTCTACAACAAACTCTATAGCTCAAGACACTTGGGATATCGAAGGAACAATTTTAACGGAATACGATCTAGTCACTGGACTACAGGTGCCGTGGGAGATTTTGTGGGGGCCGGATGATATGATTTGGTCTACGACAAGACTTGGAGATGTCTTTAGAATTAATCCTGAAACTGGAGCTTACACCAACGTCTTACACCTAACTGTTTACGGTGGAAATGGGGCAGAACCTGGACTTTTAGGGATGGCTATGCACCCAGATTGGGAAAACACCTCTAAAGTTTACTTAGTATATAACACTGGAACAAGCTGGTCTAATGCTATGGAAAGGTTGAGTGTATTTGATTGGAATGGTTCGCAGCTCGTTAACGAGGAAATACTTCTTACAGTCGATGGCGGAGGAATCCACAACGGCTCGAGACTACTTATACTTCCAGATAACACGCTTCTAATGAGTACTGGAGATACAGGAGATGGTGGTGCTTCCTCACAGAACCTAAATTCAGATAATGGCAAAATGCTCAGAATAAATCTTGACGGAACGGTGCCCGCGGACAATCCATGGCCTAACAGTTATGTTTATAGCTGGGGACATAGAAATAGCCAGGGCCTGTGTTTGGGGCCTGATGGCACAATTTACAGCTCGGAGCATGGCCAAAGTAATTGGGATGAATTTAACATTATCGAAGAAGGAAGAAACTACGGTTGGCCTGATGTTGAAGGAGCTTGTAATGGATCTAGTGAAGTTGCATTTTGTGAGGAGTTCAATGTTAGAGAGCCTCTAAGAGCTTGGGCTCCTTGTATCGCTGTTAACGGAATAGAATATTACAACCACCCAGCTATCCCAGCCTGGAACAATTGCATCCTCTTATCAGTACTTGGTGGTTTGGGAGGCCAACATGAGCGATTGAGTATCCTACACCTTAGCGAAGATGGTTTAGAGGTTGAATCTGAAGACCAGTACTTTTCTGAGTTTAACCAAAGGGTTCGTGACATATGTGTCAACCCAAATACTGGAGCTGTTTACATGGCTTTAAACGGACCTTCTTACCCAGGTTACGGGCCCAATATTATCAAAGAGTTCAGACCAGGAGTAAACGATGGAATCTCAACTATTGCATCAGAATTAGCAGATGCCTTAATTTACCCTAACCCAACGTCTGAAATTGTAAATATTGAAGTTTCTGAAGCACTTCTAGGTGGAGAATATAAAATCATAGACTACAGCGGACGTACCGTAAATACTGGAACTATAACTTCATCTATTGTAATTTTAAACGTCTCTGACGTGGCTCGCGGATCTTACTATTTGCACATTCAAAATGGTAAGGAAACAATTACACGAACATTCGTTCTTAAGTAGATTATGGGTAAATATCTTTTAACTCTTGCAGTACTTTTTACTGCAGGTCATATCTCTATTAACCTTTCAGCCCAAACAGTTTTAGAGACCGTCCATATCGAAGCCTACCGATTAAGCACTCCTGAAGCTTTAATTACCGGAGCTTTACACATAGTCGATTCATCATCTATACACAGTTTTGCGGCTCCCGATTTAAGCAATGCATTAAATGGTATTCCTGGAGTAAAGATGGAAACCCGAGGCGACGGAGGATCGAGAAGACTCCACGTACGTGGATCAGCTCTGCGTTCACCTTACTCAGTCAGAAACACAATGCTTTTTTATGATGGTTTCGTTCTAACTGAGGCAGATGGCAACTCGCCTTTAGAGTGGATAGACCCCGATCTTGTGCAATCTTTAAGTCTTGTGTCAGGACCTGCAGCAGCTTCATTCGGTGGAGCTTATGGAGGCGCTTTAAATATTTATACCCCTAGCTTCACAAAGTCTGCAACTCACGCATGGGTTCATGCTCAAACAGGAACGACAGGAAATAAAGACTTGGGGGTTAATACACGCATTTCGACTGGTGTTGATGTTGGGTTTGAAAATATGGGGTTGAGCATCTCAGCAATAATGACTGACAACCCTGGGTATAGAACGTGGGAGTGGAATAACAAGACTCAGTTAAATTTACGATTTAAATACTACGATAAAGCTGGAGGAATTCACTCTATAGTGGCTGGACACTTTGATGGAGACTGGGCTTTACCTGGTGCAATCAAACAATCACAAGTTGACACACTACCTACAGCTTCTCCTGGCGCGGACTACAATGCTCATGTGGCTCGACTCAGAGATATTGCTGGATATAAATTCGAAAAGACATTTATCAATGGTTGGGAATTATCGACTTCACTGCTAGGTCGCTTCACTTCAAAGACTAACCCATACGGGACCTCGCAGTTTTATAAGGGATATAAAGAAGAATCTGGATCGGGCTACAGTCTACTCGCTTCAGCAGGGAAGAATATTTACAAAGGCGTTGTTTGGACATTTGACTTTGAAATGTCTGTCATGCACCTTAACGATGAAATTCAAATCACTGAGTGGGAAGCTGAACCTTCTCCCCTCACAGTCATAATTCCGATGCGTTACGATCTGACAATGAATGCGCAGCAAAATTTTGTAAGCACCAGTTGGGTTGCTACTCGCTTCAACAACTTCCGCATTGAAGGCCAAATAGGTCTAAGCAATCGCTCGCGCAGCATTTCAGGCTCACTTTATACAGACAATATATCAACACCACATTTTAGCGAAATAACTCACAATACTATACTACCAAGAATTGGAGTAAGTTGGGAAGTTGCTCCGGGATACTCGCTATTTGCTCAAGCTTGCACAGGGTTTAGCGACCCCACAGCTTTCGAACTCGTTAACCCAGAGGATGGACAAATCAGCGACCTTGATAGCGAGTCCGCTTTCGGAATGGAAATGGGCTTTCGTGCTAGACTTTTTGACCAAGTCAAGATTGATTTTACCGCTTATCAATCGAGTGTTAATTCAGCAATTCTACAAGTTGTTCAAGAAAACGACGCAATAACTTTCGATAACATAGATGGCGGGCTTGTTATGAGTGGTTTAGAGCTTGAAATTGATTATATAATATCTGATCAAATTAACATCCGAGCATATGGATCACAGACACTTCATCACTTCGGAGAAGAAACCGATCACACAGGCAATTCACTGCCAGGATCTCCTCGTACATCTGGGGGTATTCAATTAAACTCTAAATACTCTTGGGGAACTGTTCGTTTAAATACACGTCACATAGGAGAGACGCCTCTTAACAATGATGGTAGCAACGTTATGGATGCATATAACGTTATAGATGCTTCCGTGAGTTTAAACCTACCATACGATATGAGTTTAGAGCTTGGAACTCGAAACCTCTTAGATGCGAAATACTCTGCTTGGCCACAATTAAATGGAGTTTATGGGAAATTCTATAACCCTGCTCCGCCAAGAACTGCTTACCTGTCTCTTCGATGGAGTGTCTGACTTCGACTTGAAAATTAGTTTACAACAATCTCTACTCGGCGGTTAAGAGCTTTACCTTCTATCGTAGCGTTAGTACTAATGGGAACTTGATCTCCTCTACCTGAACTTGACAAACGATCCGCAGAAATCCCTGATGTTAGGAGAAAATCTACTACTGACTCTGCCCTATCCTCGCTGAGTTGAAGATTTGCTTTTGCAGAACCTATATTATCTGTGTGTCCAACTATTTCGACTGAAGTAGTAGGGTTAGAGTTTAACCATGAAGCGAGAAGAACTAAGTCTGTTTGGTACCCAATTTCAAGAATAGCGCTACCAGAATTGAAGCGTACAGCACTTAGAGATAAAGTTGCACCTGCATCTATATTCTTTAAACGCACTTCTACATTATAACTCTTGTTTTGCGAATCAATGGTAAACATCTCAGCTATGTTAAACATATACCCCTCACAAGAGACCTCAAAACTGTAACGCCCCTTAACGGGAAGTGGGAGGATGAATCCATCAAGAGATGTCTTTACAGAAGTTAGTACTGACCCCGTGTTGATGTCAACTAAATTTACTGAGGCAACTAAAGGCTTGCCTGTCAAATTATCGACTACAATGCCCGATAACGCATTTACCGAAATAGGACGAACTTCTTGAGGCAACTCTACACGTAATAGATCCAAATCTCCTGCATAATTTGATCTATCTGATGCGAAAATGGCAAAAACTCCGTCAGGCTCAACAATTAGACTATTCTCGTCATTGTGAGTATTTAATGGATATCCTAGATTCTCCGGCTTTCCCCATTCACCATTGCTCTGCATTCTCGAAACAAAAATATCTAAGCCACCTAATCCGGGGTGTCCATTCGAACTGAAATAGATGGTTTTCCCATCCGGGTGTAGGAATGGGGACTCTTCTTCATAAGGTGTGTTTATTTTCCCCGGCAAAGGGAAAGCTTTACCCCAAATTCTGTCTTCTCCTCGTACTGCCCCAAACAAATCGCTCCCTTTACCCCTAATGTGAAGTGCTCTTGCAAAAACTAAAAAATTTCCGTCTGAAGAAAGTGTAGGTTGGCTTTCCCAAGAATTTGAGTTGGGCGCACCGATATTTTCACCTAAAGACCAATATCCCGATTGAGTATCGTAATAACTCTCAAATAAATCGCAACTCCCAGCCCCAACTCTATCCCCAAAACCATCTCTTGGGGTTGCACAAGAAGTGAAGATTAAAGTCCTTCCATCGCCTGAAATACTAGATGCACCTTCATTGAATAAAGTATTAATTCCTTTCAATGGACTGACTTCACTCCAGGCATCATCAATTAATGAAGAGCTGAAAAACTCCTCTTGGCCAGTGGGATTATTCCTACTTTTAATAAGTCTAGTAAAGACAATCTTATTACCAGAGAGCTCCATAGTGGGGAAATACTCCGGCCTAATACTATTTACATCTCCTTCTAAAGGTTTTATAATGCATCGAGACATTGGGGATTTGATAGACTTTATAGAAAACTCAAGTCCTGCCCTTACCCATTTATACTGTTTTAATTCCCGATGCTTTTTCACTACCATATCTAAAGCAGCTATTCCAGAATCGTAATCTCCAGATATCCAACAAAGCTCTGCCAGCTCTAACCAGCCTCTCTTGTATAAAGAATCATCAATATTCAATGCCTTTTTTAATTCTATAATAGCAATTGAATCTTGAGAGAGATCTCGATGAGTTTGAGCTAAAAGAAACCAAGCTAGCGCGTAGTTAGGTGATTTATTCACTGCTTTTTCTAATTCGGTTATTGTCTGCGAAAAATCTCTAACAGCATACGCATCCAAAGCTTTTTCATACGACCGCTGTGCGCTTCGAGAAACTTGCGCCGTAACTTCCTCACTTGTAAGGCTGATAACTATCGCGGATAAAACCGTCAAAAACAAATTTAATTTTCTCACGCTACGAATTTATGAAAAGAATTGGCCTGCTTTCCGATACGCATAGCTTCCTTGACGAAAGAATTAAAAAACACCTGAAAGATTGTGATGAAATATGGCACGCAGGAGATATTGGGAATATTGATGTTACAGATGAACTGTCAAAAATCGCTCCACTTCGTGCGGTGTACGGAAACATCGACGGTACAGAGTTACGTTCGACATTTTGTAAAAACCTACATTTTTCAATTGAAGGACTGGACGTTTTCATAACTCACATAGGCGGTCGACCACCTAGGTTCACTCCTGAAATTTCATCTTATCTTAAAACCATTAAACCTAATGTATTTATTTGTGGACACTCACACATACTTATAGCACAATTTTGTCCATCGTTTGGCGGTTTACACTTGAA
>JABISU010000284.1 GCA_018700255.1 Flavobacteriales bacterium
CAGCGATGCACTCAGCAACAGAAAATGCGGGAGATTTATTACAAGAATTAAAGATATCTTATAACAAAGCTCGTCAGGCATCGATTACTACTGAAATTCTGGAGATTGTGGCTGGTTCAGAAGCCCTTGGGGGATAATACCATACTGAATATTTTTTTGGCTTGGTTTTAGATGTTAGCTTGCCTAAATGGGTTTAAGATTAAGAATTTTTCTAGGGATGCTTGTCGTCGTCGTCGTGTCGCTATTATCTACGGCGATAATTGCGTATGACTATTCTAAAAAGCAAGAAATAGCTTATAATGACCAAAGACTTTTAAGAAAAGAATCAGCTTTAGGAAGGAGTATAGAATATGTAATATCCAGGCATGGAGGGGATTTGCCCAATGACAGCATTTCAACTTTATTTACTGATCATATTTGCGAATTGGCAGATGTTCACGGTTTGGTATTTAGTCTTTATAGACCTGATGGTGTTTTAATCACCACCTCTGCAACTTTCACCGAAGAAAGGATTCAACCAGAGCTAGTTTTGAGCGATTCGATCACTTCTAACCTAAAGTTGCTAGGCGATAGAGTAGTTGTTAATGAAAGAGATGGGTTGAACGAGGTAACTCGAGTATATTGGCTAGTAGTAAACAAATCGAACACACCTTTACTTATTGCAAATGCGCGATATAAACCACGACCACTTAACCAGGGAGGAATCCGCCCTTTTTTAGACCGATTGGCTCCAGTATATTTCTTTCTTTTTCTCGGCGCAATGTTTATTGCATATTTACTTGTAAGTTCAATTGTACGGCCTTTAGCTTTATTGAAGTTGGAAATGTCAAAAGTTGATCTATTAAGTGACAGTTCTTCAGTTGAGCATAAGTGGAAAGATGAAATAGGCGCATTGGTCTCAGAATATAATTCACTACTAGAGAAGTTAAGAGAAAGCCTTATTAGAAGAGCTAAAGATGAAAGAGAGGGTGCGTGGAGAGAAATGGCTCAACAGGTAGCCCATGAGATAAAAAATCCACTAACCCCCCTTAGGCTTGGGATTCAACAACTCGAGAGAGCTTGGAATGATAAAGCCGAAGATTTCCCGCAAAGGATTAATAAATTCACGTCAACAGCAATTTCTCAAATCGATGTTTTAGCTTCTATTGCAGAAGATTTTGCTCTTCTAGCGGTAGTTAGAGACGCGGAAATAAACAGAGTTGACTTAATCGAAGCGGTAAATAATGCCGCTGGACTGTATGGCGATTCAAACGTTTTAGTTGAGGTAAAAACAAACAATCTATTCGTAGAAGGAGATTCAAGCCGATTGATTAGAGTATTTAACAATCTTATTGCAAATGCGCTAGACTCGCTTTATGATGCAGGTTCTAAAAGCTTAGTTAAAATCGAAATTTTAGATGACAGTAAATATGCTATTGTAAAAGTAACAGACCAAGGCCAAGGCATATCTAAAGAAAAACTAGTTAGAATATTCGAGCCAAGGTTTACAACTAAAACCCACGGTTTGGGATTAGGTTTAGCTATGGTTAAGAGTATTGTAGAGCAAACAAATGGCGAGGTGTCTGTTCAATCAGAGGAAGGCTCAGGAGCTGTCTTTACTGTTAAATTACCAAAAGCGGGTATATAACAGGCCTGCTAGGGGACGCGTCAAGATCAAATGGAGCAAGTTGTAAGTTCAGGGCATATAGACCGTCCTGTACGTCATTAGGAATAAAAACAAACTCAGTTATTGTAGCCTCAGTTCGAGGAGCTTCAGGCACCCCAAAAAAGGCCTTATGACTCAACAAAGTCCCCCCGTCGATCTCTTTGTCTACAGAAGGTAAATCGACTAGCAGGTGTTCAACCCCTCTTTCAACGAGTTTGTTAGTAAAATCAGAATGAAGATATGTGGGATTAGTGTTAGCCCAATCTTTGCTTTTCTTACCGTCTCCATTAGGGAGTGTACGAATTATTAATGCTTTCGGCAATTTTTCGTCTGTAAAACCACCACCAGGTAAATGTTCAATTGTTATCACCGAGTCACCCTGAATATTAGCGGGAGAGATTGTGTGTAATAAACAGGGAATAAGGAGTGGCAATTGGATACAATTAATAGATTCAGCTTCTTTAGTAATATGTCCTAAACATTCTGTATGCGTACCGTGACCATGAGGGTTGAAATAAACATTCGTAAAGTTTACAGCCCCTCCTCTAGCAACGCTTC
>JABISU010000191.1 GCA_018700255.1 Flavobacteriales bacterium
AAAGTAGCTGAAAATAATAACTCCTCAACTGTCAGAGTAGCAGGCGAAGTCATCGCAAGTGCTGTTAACTCTTCATCTGTGTAGCCTTCGACAGTGTAGTTCATGGCAATAGAAGAGCGACGGAGTGAAGGAAGAATTTGGTCTTCAATCTCAGAATAAGTTTTTGCTATGTTGCGAATTTCTTGTTCTCGCTTACTCTTGTCAGAGTACATCTCCAGCACGCGAAGAATGAGATCTTTGTCTTCAATATTAGAAGCAATCATGAGGCGTTTGAAACCCTCCCAATCTTCTCCTTTCGCCATGAGCGTGTAAAAACCTTCAGCAGTTTCAATCCTCTTACTCTTTAACTCGCTCTTTAGGGCTTTATGTGCAGACTCTGCACGATCATTAGCTAGGTCTTCATTAAGAGTTATCTCTCCTTCTGGAGAAGCATAAGCCTCGATAGTGGTTCCTGAAAGATTAACACTGTCAGCAGAAGCTGCTAAAGCGAAGAGTTCTTTCATAGCTCCCCAACCTTCTGCACGCAACTCAGTGCGAGTTACTTTAGAACTGTTGTAATCGTAGTTTAGATCATTGCCTAATGTGTAAGACATAGTGCGCTGGAAGCGGTCTGGAGTAATTGCGAACTTGTCATCTGGCTGAACGAGATGGGGTGTTGTGATCACACCTTTGCAAATAATGTATGGCTCAAAGTCTACAACCTTATCTCCCTTGAGTCCGCGCAAGCGAAGTTCTAAGTGACAGGCATCTTCCATAGCAGCATCGTAAGAAATGCTCGCATTGTAAGTGAAAGATTTTCCAGCTTCGAAAGGAACTACAGTGTAGTTTCCTGCGGCTTCTTCACCTTGGAAGCCTTCAGTAGCAAATGCAGCTTCACCTCCATCCCAAACAAGGACAGGTGTAGCTTCGAGTCTCACTTTCTTTGCGAAGTATTTCGCTGGGAAGTTACCTGTAATCTCCACTTCGACGATGTCTCCGCGAAGGATTAAGGTTCCTGGATTTACATTTAAATTGAGTGTTTCAATGGCCTTCTCCATTGATCCTAGTCCAGCACAGCCGGCGAGGAAAATCATTGTAGCAATAGCTACAAAAGATGCTTGAGTACGTAGCATTCGAAAAAATTGATTCATGAATCTAAAAATATATAGGACGAAATTAGGGTAAAAGGTGCATGTTTTATAACGTAAAATGTTAACTAGTCACCACTCCCATGTTAGAAAACTTGCGTATTCGAGAATCGATGCGTTTATCTGCATCCATTGGCATTAACTTCTTCAAATTATCAGTGATTTCATTTTTCAAAGTAGCATACATCTCTTCTCGGTTATTATGAGCACCACCTAAAGGTTCAGGGATAATCCCGTCTATTAGTTTGTTGCCAAGCATATCATCTCCAGTGAGTTTTAAAGCTTCGGCAGCTTCTTTTTTGTGATCCCAAGATTTCCAAAGAATAGAAGAACAAGATTCAGGTGAAATAACACTATACCATGTATTTTCAAGCATCATCACCCTGTCACCGATACCTATCCCTAAAGCTCCTCCAGAAGCTCCTTCGCCAATGATGATACAAATAATAGGAACTCTCAACTGAGTCATTTCCATAAGATTTCTTGCTATAGCTTCACCCTGGCCCCTCTCCTCAGCTTCTAATCCAGGATAAGCTCCAGGAGTGTCTATTAAAGTCACCACTGGGATGTTGAATTTCTCAGCTAATTTCATTAGCCTGAGAGCTTTTCTGTATCCTTCAGGGTTCGCCATGCCGAAGTTGCGGTATTGACGCATTTTTGTGTTTATGCCTTTTTGTTGGCCAATAAGCATAACAGGTCTACCGTTAATTTCCCCAAGTCCCCCAACCATAGCCTTGTCGTCCTTAACGTTTCTATCCCCATGAAGTTCCATAAACTCGCCGTCGGTAATGGCGAGCATGTAATCAAGAGCATACGGTCTGTCGGGATGGCGACTTACAAGAACACGCTGCCATGCTGTAAGTTTACCGTAAATTTCCTTAGTCACCTCAACAATTTTATCTTCAAGTTCCACAATAGTAGTGGTCATATCAAGTTCGTTTTTTGACTCAATATCTTTCGCCTGAACTAACTGCTCACGCAGGGTTTTAATAGGCTCTTCGAATTCAAGATAATTCATTTTGCAAATATGGGCTAAACCTGACTAAACAGCACTTTTACACTCCTAAATATTCTAACATCGAACGTATTGCACTACCCCTATGACTCATAGAGTTCTTTTCTT
>JABISU010000287.1 GCA_018700255.1 Flavobacteriales bacterium
AAGACCTATAGATTTAGCTCTCTCAAGCTCCACAATAGCGAGGTCCACATCTTGCATAGGCACTGTACAAAGACCTATGTACTTCTTAGGGAAACGGGTGATTAAGCCAGCAATATGATCATTTAAGAAACGACTTAACTCAAGGGTGTCGTTAGGTTGAGCATCGTAGGAAAACATTACTGGAATGGTGCAAACAACCTGAACGCTAACTCCAGAATCGTCATACTCATCCATCCTGATTTTCTCATCCCAACAATTGGATTCTATTTCTCTAAAGAACTTATCGCCTTGCATCATCCTTGCAAATCCCTCTCGGTTGCTGTCTTCTAAATGTATGAATTTTCCGTATCCGAATTTATCAGTCCATTTAGGCATATGCCTAGGGATTATGTGAGTATGAACGTCTATCTTGAACATGTATTTTTAGTATTTTTCAGTTTTACTTACATACCTCAACTCTAACCTATTCACCGGACTAACTACCCAGCCTTGTACTGATTTCCTTACAAAATGAGTTACCTGATCGTGATAAAGTGGGAGGACTGGCATTTCAGCATATAGTATACTGTCCATTTGCTCATACAAAATTACTCTACTGGACTTGTCTGAATCTAACATAGCCTGATCGTATAATTCTTCAAAATGAGGAGATTTAAAATGAGTGTAGTTAGGGCCGCCAGGAGAGAAATTGCGTTCTAAGAAAAGTCCTAAAAAATTCTCGGCATCAGCATGATCTGCAAGCCAAGACTTCTTAAACATCACAGATTTAGATGTAGCCACCTTCTCCCTATGAACTGACGCTGGGTTGACGTCTACTTCCACTTTGACTCCTATTTTTTGCCAACCGTGTTGGATAGCTGCACATATGTCAACGTAGTCCGAAGTTGTAGAAAGCTCTATTACAGGAAGTCCCGCTCCACCAGGATACCCTGCTAATACAAGGAGTTCTGACGCAAGTGCTAAGTTATATTCCGGGGATGAATGTAAGCGGCTTCCCAACATTGAGGGCGGAATAAATCTATCCGCAGGAAGAACAGATCCTCGCCTTAGGTTTTTTGCAATTCCGGCTCTATCAATACTCAAGCTCAAGGCTTTTCTCACTCTTGGATCAGAAATTGAATCAATAAGAATACCTACATAATCAGTTTTTAAAAATGGCACTCGTTTAAGCTCTAAATTATCTTTGTGCTTCTGTGCGAGCGTGCCTTCTTGGGTCATTAAATCCTCCATATATGCCGGATGCAAACCACTAATGAAATCGTAGCGTCCCTGGATAAGGCCCAAGTACTCTGACCCCATATCTGGAACAAAATCTATATGAACTGCATCTAAATATGGCAAAGAATTGCCCTCGTCATCTTTCTCCCAATAATCTGTGTTTTTATGAAGGACTAACGCAACATCTTCCACTGACCAAGCGACTTTAAACGGGCCAGTACCAGCGGGGTGAAACCTAAAGTTCACACCTCTTCCTTCCACTGCTTCTGGAGCGACTATGGAAGCATAAGGAGTGGTGAGAAGGCCTAGAAACGGCGGGAAATCGTTTTTTAGAGAGATTTTTACAGTACTGTCATTGATGGCAATTATACCATCTTCCATCACCGCATCTAAAATCCAACCTCCTGGTGATGCAACGACTGGGTCTCTTAACCTCTCTAAACTGTAGACCACATCAGATGCGACCAGCTCTCTACCTTTTTCAAGTCCGGGTACATCTAAAGCGGGTGAGAACAATACGCCTTTCCTGAGATGAAACACAACACCTCCTTCAACCCAATCCCAACTTTCAGCAATTGAAGGAATGACCTCCAAATCGGGGGATAGTTCGACCAATCCATCGTAGATAGCATCGACAGCCCACATAATCTCTAAGCTTCTAGCGTGAGCAGGGTCGAGAGTGGTAATCCCCGCGCTTGCGTTATATCTGAATACCCTGTGATCATCAGAAATCCCATTTATTACACATCCCGACAAGAAAGTTACTGTGGTGATTAGTGAGATGAATTGGGAGAACAAAAGTTTCATAAATGAGCTAATAGTATCGTCCTCGCAAGTTAGTTAAGTGTAGCTTTGCATTGAAATGAACAAGCAATGATTAAGTACTTTGTATTAACAATTTTATCAGCGATTACTTTAGTTTCCATTTCAGCCCAAACAACCCTCAGCGGACGCGTTAGAAATGCTGTGACCGGAGAATATATCCTTGGCGCTAATGTGGTTATTGAAAATAGCATGAGTGGTGTTTCCACTAACCTTTATGGGTTCTACAGTTTATCTCTACCCGAGGGAGAGCACTCAATAAAGTACTCTTTCATAGGGTTTAAAAGTATTACAGTGAAGGTAGATATGAGCGGGTCAATGGTAAAAGACGTTGATTTAGCTCCTAAAACCGTGGAGGTAATGGGTGCTAATATTATAGGTGCTAAAGGAGAAAACACAAATAGCACTGAACTGGGGAGTACCGTTGTGAGTATTGAAACGATTAAAAGTTTGCCAGCACTTTTCGGCGAGGTGGACGTGTTAAAGGTCATTCAACTTCTACCTGGAATTCAAAGTTCTGGGGAGGGCAATACGGGGTTTTACGTGAGAGGTGGCGGGCCTGATCAAAATCTAATCTTGTTAGACAATGCGGCGGTCTATAACGCATCACATTTATTCGGGTTTTTTTCGGTATTTAATGCAGATGCGATAAGTAATGTTGGAGTGCACAAGGGTACTATGCCCGCGAGATATGGTGGTAAAATTTCCTCCGTTTTAGACATTTCTCTGAGGGAAGGAAATAGAAGAGAGCACAAAGTAAATGGTGGGGCGGGGCTTATTTCCGCACGGTTAACGGTGGAAGGTCCCATTAAAAAAGACACGTCTAGTTTTATTTTTTCTGGTCGCAGGACCTATATAGACGTTCTCACTCGTCCATTTGCTAAGGGCACTTCTGCTGAAGGGTCGGGATACTATTTCTATGATCTTAACGCAAAAATTAATCATAGGTTTAGTGAAAAAGACGAGGTGTATCTAAGTGGATATTTTGGTAGAGATGTCTTTAGCTTCAAAAATACAGATGCTGGCTTCGGGACTTCTATTCCATGGGGAAATTCTACAGCTTCTCTTCGGTGGAATCACCTTTTTAATGACCAACTTTTTCTAAATATGAATGTCTCATATACCGATTACAATTTTGCTTTTGAAGGTGAGCAAGAGGAATTTGCCTTCGGTTTTAATAGCGGCATAGAGGATTGGAGTTATAAATCTACTCTGAACTATTACCCCAATTCACGTCACGAAATAAAATGTGGAGTTGAGTATGTTTTTCACGAATTTATGCCCACTGATTTTTTCGCAAGAAACGGCGACACACCTATAGAAGTTGGCGTGTCTGAGGTAACGTACTCTCATGAAAGCTCAGCTTTTATTGAAAGCGACTTTGAGGTAAATGAGTTTTTAAAAATCTATAGCGGTCTTCGTTATAGCGATTTTCGTCACGTGGGACCCTTTACAAGATATTCTTCAGATTATACTGACCTGGATTCAACTGTATTCGGAAAAGGTGAATTAGTTAAGAAATATGGCGGGTTCGAACCGCGAGTAAGCGCGAGGATTAAAACTGGAACTTATTCAAGTATTAAAGCAGGATTTAGTGAGAATTACCAATATGTACACTTGGCATCTCTTTCAGCTTCTACAGCACCAACTGATGTTTGGCTTCCCAGTAGTGACATTGTTAAACCCCAATGGGGAAGGCAGTGGAGCGCTGGCTATTTTACCGACCTTGGCGAGGATAGATCGTGGGAAGCTTCCATAGAAGGATACTATAAATCTTTAGAAAACTTAGTCGAATACGCTGAGAACACCCTGCCTACAGACAACATAGGAACCAATACGGACAACAACTTAATTTTCGGGAAGGGCTGGTCCTATGGAGCTGAGTTTTTCCTCAAAAGAAGGACAGGAAGAATTAACGGTTGGGTAGGATATACCTGGAGTAAAACTCAAAGAGTCTTTGAAGACCTTAACAACGGGGAGGTTTTCGATGCGAAATTTGACAGGCGCCACGATCTAAGCGTGGTCCTTGATTATACCATTAATGAGAAATGGAGTCTTGGTGGAGTTTTCGTGTACGCCACAGGAAATGCTATCTCTCTCCCCATTCAGAGGTACATGTTAGAAGGTCTGATTACAGATCTGTATGGCGAAAGGAATGGATTTAGAATGAGTGACTATCACAGAGCTGACATTAGCGCTACTTACACTCCTAAACAAAAGCGAGAGAACTTAGAATCATCTTGGGTTTTCAGTATCTACAATCTATACAACAGAGCGAATCCATACTTCTTGTTT
This sequence comes from Flavobacteriales bacterium, assembly GCA_018700255.1. Next base: position 4,336 of record JABISU010000287.1, read on the forward strand.
TTTGATACTGAAGGATCATTAACCGACGGAAGTCTTCAGGTTAATGCAAAACAAATCTCTCTTTTCCCCATACTTCCTTCTTTTACATGGAACTTTAAATTTTAAAGTCGGTGAAATCGCTAAAGGCTCTAAGAACTCTCAACCCATTGTTTTGGGAACACAAAGGAAAACTCTTTGCGGGGATATTCTTTATCGGCATAACGAACATATTGGCCGTTTTTGCCCCTGCTCTAGTTGCTGAAGGAGTGAATTCATTGCGTGATGCTAATGTTCATTACCTTGAACCGCTTTCCGACGCTACTTCCGATGCTGAGAGAGTTCAGATTTTCCAGCAAGAGGAGGCTATTACTATCCCTAAAGTAATGATGAGGACAATGGCTGAAATTAAAGGGGATTTAGGATCTATTAATAGCACTGACGATCTTTATAAGCTTGTTATTGCGATTGCCATTTTCCAGGCTCTCCTTTATATGCTCACCTTTTTCATAAAAGGTATATTCCTCTACTTTACTCGCCAAACCATTATCGTCAACTCCCGACTTATGGAGTTCAGCCTTAAGAAGAAAATCTACGAGCACTACTCCGTTCTTGACGCCAACTTCTATAAATCTCACGACACTGGAGATTTAATGAACCGGATAAGTGAGGACGTCAGCAAAGTGAGGATGTATATGGGGCCGGCCGTTATGTATACCTTTAATCTGCTTGCATTGATCATCCTCGTCGTGGGAGTAATGATTACGATTGATATTGAACTCACTCTTTACACACTACTTCCCCTACCACTGATGTCGATTGGGATTTACTTTATTTCCTCTAAGATTAACAAGCTAAGCGATGATGTGGCGAGCAAGCAAAGTGACTTAACCTCATTTGCTCAACAGCATATTTCAGGCATTAGAGTTCTTCAATCATATAACAGAGAATCAAAGGCATCGGACAGGTTTGAAAACGTATCCGACGAGTATAAAAAGCACTCACTTGACCTTGTGAAAGTAGAAGCCCTATTCATCCCTATAGTCGTCTTATTAGTGGGCCTAAGCACAGTACTCACAATATACATTGGTGGCCTGAAAGTGATAGAAGGTTCCCTAGAATTAGGCCACATATTCCAGTTCATCTTCTACGTAAACCTTCTAACATGGCCTTTTGCCTCCGTAGGCTGGGTTACTTCATTGGTCCAAAAAGCTGAGGCATCCATGGCCCGCATACTGGATTTCTTAGACACTCAACCCGACGTGGTTTCTGGCAGCAGTATAGGTGAGGAGAGTGATCACCCAGGACTTGTATTTAAGAACGTGAGTTTTACTTACCCAGAAACTGGAATTGAGGCCGTTAAAAACCTCAGTTTCACTATCGCGCCAGGATCTACAGTCGCTATTACTGGCAGAACAGGAAGTGGTAAATCCACCATAACCCAACTCGCTATGAGGATGATGGAT
>JABISU010000044.1 GCA_018700255.1 Flavobacteriales bacterium
AAAATGTGTAGACGTCATAGGGCTGATGACCTGGTTAGCCGTGGCATTCCGATTAAATCGCTTTGTGGTAGTAAGCAGGCTGGATATTGCCAACACCATGCAAACGCATCCGCCGCCACTCCATGCGCCTATTCACAGCAAACACTAAAAACACCGGATATCTGGATCTGCACACATGTCATGCTTTTCAGGAAGTCTCCAGAGTTCTTTGGGCCGACTACTTTGAAGGTTATTGATGAATCCTTTTTTCGTTCAGCATATTCATCTCCGCTCAGCATTGAAGTGGATGAGATTGACAATAAAACAAGATACATAAAGGATTCGTATCTACAGAAGCTTGCTCACCATGTGTGTAACCATATAAGGAACATGCCGGACGGGCACCTTGATGTATCTGTTCTCTCAGGATATGCCAATAACAGGCTCGTCAGTGCCCTGGATACAGTTTCAAAGGTCAGTGTAAACTTACAGCCCACTTCAACGGATCAAGACATAGACAATGCTATTGATCAGTATAGAGGGAGCCAGTCATACGCTTTAGAGATGTTCTGGTGCTCAATTGCCCAGCTAGCCCGCATGCACATAGGCGATGCACCATTTCTTGTCAAAAAGACCGTTTCAGGAAGCACAATAGTCAAGTTACACCACTTTTCATATCCGCATCAATCGTGGGAAAGTCCCACGGTACTTCTTGATTCAACCATGCCTGTAGAGGTTAACAAGAAGTTCTTCAAAAACCTTGAGGTCGAGAGGATCGACACTCAAACATCACATACCAGGTATATCCAAATAACGGACAGTCTTTTAAGTAAAACGCAATTTATCAGAACTCCTAGTACTTATAACCGAGTACTGGAAATCGTTTCCGTAGTTGCAGGACAAATCCCCGATGAACACCCAACTAAAATTCTATTGGCCTGCAGCAAAACTGTTGAAGCCGAATTGCAACAAATTGGACTGCCCGATAAGTGTGAGACTATCCACTATGGAGCCGTCACAGGTTCCAACAAGTATAGTGATGTGCCATGTATTATTGTTGTTGGGAGAATTGAAATTCCAATAATGGAAGCAGAATTGCAAGCTGCACTCCTTGACGAAATACCATTGGACACCCCTGGACAGAACTATCCCCAGCGGCAGGTAATAGTGAAGAATCAGGCTCTTCCCGCTTATTACCACCCCGACTCGTTAACTGAAGAGATCAGGCGTTATTGGAACGAAGGGCAAATCCTTCAAGCTATAGGTAGGGGCAGGGCAATCAGGAGAACAGTCCGAAACCCTCTGGATGTAATTTTACTGACTAATGTTCCTCTTCCAATTGAAGAGCAGCACTTGACTCTGACCACATGGAAGGACATTCAACCAACTATACTTGAGGTTCTGTTGGCAAAGTATGACATCGTCCCTTTAGGTAGCGGCGAACTGATGCGCCACCACCCTGACTTATTTGATACCAAAGACAAAGCTCGTACGGCCATTAAAGCCGTAACAGACAGGTACCCAGAAATCGGACAGAAAATCAAAGTAGGGGGGATTTCGTCTATTAATATTATTAATAGACAATATCCCACTTACTTTCATAAAACGACTGCCCTAATCAGGTACATTCCAGATAAGAAAGGAGCGAAGCCTGTGTATGCTCTAATAAGGAAGCGTCAAGGACATTCGCTCCAGCAGACCTTGGGCAAGTTAACGCCGACAAAGCCCCCCAAACCCAGGAAGAGGTCTGCGAACAATACCAACGTGCCTCCAACCCACTACGATATCCAAGGATTTATCGGGAAAGAACTGCATCCACTGCCAGATCCTCTGTGTAAAAAACAGTACTATGATGAACAACAACGTAAATGGGTAACAGAGCCGAACAAGGACACTACGGACGTATGCGGAAACGATAATGGACGGGTTTATTATGTGACTGAGCGTTCGTGCTAGGGTAATTTATGCAAGTCATTGAGGAGGCACCAAACCACCCGTTATTCCAGACTCATTGCTATTTAAGATTTAGCTCTCCCTTCAAAGACCGTATTTGGAAACGTTGTTTTGCATTGCCATGAAGTTTATTAGGGGGAAGCTTAAGCTTATAGGGTCATTTTGACTGGGCTGGACTCAGATTTCTATTACCCTTTAAGGTTGAAAAATGTCGGTATTTACAGCCTAATCGATCAAACTAGTAGTTTTACGCCACAGGATACGATTGCCAAACAATAGAATACATTGTTCAAATATGGATTTAATGCTGCATATTTAACAAATTTGAGCCATAGCGATTTCTATCAAATTAAGTCTGCCTGCAATATAGTCACTCCGTTCACTTGAAACATAGTCATCC
>JABISU010000269.1 GCA_018700255.1 Flavobacteriales bacterium
ACAACCCATTTATCACCCGAGATCATTTGACAAACAAATTCTACAGAAGCTTTTGTAGGCATAAGCCTTGAATTGAGTCTAATGCAAGAGGTGTTTTTATTTTTATTTTCAGCAATAGCCTCCACCCATTGAGTTGACATAGATCTCACCCCGAAATGTAGTGTTGACGCACATTTTCCGAGGTTAATAGGATATAAATTAATGCATTTAGAGTCTGAAAAAAATAGGATGTTTGTCATGTAGCAAACTTAAGGATATAATTTGGTTGATAAAAAGCTTACCTTTATTCAAATTACTCTGATGAATCTAACGCCACTTTTATTGAATTCGCGTATAGTTTATGCATTAAGTTTCCTATTGACTTTTTCTCCTACAACTTTCATAGCCCAAATGAATATCTCTCAAGCTATGACCCCGACGCAATACGTTAATAATGTTCTTCTTGGAGAAGGAGTAACTGCGACTAATGTCACATTTTCTGGTTCTTTAGAACAAATAGGATATATGACTAATGGAGGTGATTTCGGAATTGAAAGTGGAGTGATTTTAAGTACTGATCAAGCCTCTAATCCTGCTGGCCCATGTAATTCAGGGTTTTGTACTTCTTGCCCAAACACAGTGAATGATAACGACTTATTGACAGTGGCAAATTCAGTTCCACCTTTAATAGGACAAGCTTTTTCTGTTAATTCAGTAAACGATGTTTGTATTCTTGAATTCGATTTTCAACCTTCAGGAGATTTTGTATCGTTTAATTATATTTTCGGATCTGATGAGTACCTAGCTTGGGTGAATTCTCAATACAACGACATTTTCGCTTTTTTCCTCTCTGGCCCTGGAATTACAGGTCCTTTTGCTTCTCCCCCTGGATTCCCTGATGGTGCAGTTAACATAGCTCAAGTTCCAGATACTGATCCCCCTTTACCCATAACAATTAGCTCTATAAATGATATTTTAAATCAAGAGTATTACATAGATAACCCCAATGCTGTTGAGGCTCCATGCATTAATGGCTATACCGTTCCTTTCACAGCCTCTCATCCTGTAAGTTGTGGACTTACGTATCACATTAAACTTGCCATTGCGGATGGTTCTGATACTGCTCTAGAGTCAATTGTAGTACTTGAGGAAGGAAGTTTTGGATCCCCTATACCAACAGAGTACGAAGCTACAGCAGCGCCAGAATGTGACCCCGACCCTCTTGACGATATTGTTATTTACTGTGCTTGGGAAGATTGCGGCATTTCGACAATTACTATTAGCCGTCCATGTCTTGTTCCTTCTGTGTATCCGTTCGCCTTTGATATAAACGTTGACCCTCTATCAGAAGCTTCCTTTAATGAGGACATTTTAGGTTTGCCAGAAAGCGCAGTTATTCCCGTTGGTGAGTATGAAATAGCTTTATCCTTCACCGTCCCACAAGATTATATTGATGAGGTAACTGAGGAGTTAATATTAAATATTGTCAGCGGTACGACTGAAAGTTCTATAAGCGTGTTTATATATGATACACCGCCGTTAGAAGCAGTAACCCCTGATATTGTAACTGTCTTATGTGATGAGTTCGAAACGGTATGTGTAGAATTAATTCAAGACCCGCTTTTAGAATATCCACCGGTAACATACAATTGGACCATAAACGGAATTGATTTTGGCACAGAAGAATGTATAGAACATACATCTTTAACCACGCATCTTATGGAAATTTATATCCGAGACGGTTGTGACAGAGAGATGTATCTCCAAACACTTTTTGAAGTGCCATATGATCCCTTAGAAATATCAATGCCAAATGACACGCTCTTATGCAATGGTGCGAGTGCACTTCTCGAATTAGATCTCGCTGGCGGCCAGCCTCCATACCAAATACTTTGGGAGAACTTCTTAGATGATGATCTCGCTCACACAATTTCACCACCTGTTGGAACTACCTACGAGGTTACCATTGTAGACAACTGTGATTACATGATTACCGGTTCAACACGTGTTGATGTTGAAACCGTTGAAGCCACTATAATTCGCTATGATCAGGGAGATGACACATATGAATTTGATGTCCTAACTTTTCCAGAAGAGCCCTTTCTTGGAGCATTTAATTTCTTATGGAATTTCGGAGATGGAGAATTTGGCTACGAAAGAGAAGTAACACATGCATACGATGGTTTAGACGAATATGATGCTGCGGTTACTGTTACAACTAATAACGGGTGTTTTGATGTTGCAACGGTCCACCTTTATGGATCAGTTATCCTATATATTCCAACAGCTTTTACACCTAACAACGATGGTATTAATGATGCTTTTGAAATTGTAGGAAGACAGATAGAATCTTTTGAATTAGCAATCTATAATAGATGGGGAGATATTGTTTATACTTCGACATCACTTGAAGATTCTTGGATGGGGAATACATATGGTAGTGAGTATTTCGCTCCAGACGGTCTGTACCAATGGGTTATTAGGGTTCAGGGGTATGACGTCGATGCTGAAGAGTTAAGGGGTATTGTTAACCTTCTTAGATAGGTAATTACCAATTAACTATAATATCTTAGTAATATTATTAAAAAAACAGTTCAACTTTACCTCAAGTTGCGTTCATTAGCAGAATCCAATAAAGCGGTGTAATAATA
>JABISU010000154.1 GCA_018700255.1 Flavobacteriales bacterium
AAGCGAGCTGAACCCACAGCATTAATGGGTTGGTGATAGATAATTTTTATCACAGATCCTGGGATATCTCCACTTACCCAACGCCCGTGAGCGTTATTCTCACTCGCATCGATAGGCCCCTCGCTATAAATCACATCAAAAGCTCCATCCGGAGATTCAAAGAACAGCTCCCCACCCACTGGAATATGAAAATCGTCGAAATACACACACAAACCCATCGCTTCATAGGCCTCTATTTCTAACTCATAAATGGTCAATCCATCTGACATTACTTCATATGAAGCCTCCTCAAAGAAGTCAAAGCCATGTTCTACAATTACACCAGTCAAATACTTTCCGGTACTAAAGGCTTCGTGCTCCATTCGTGTGATGACCTCATCTAAAGTAGGTGCATCCACAACGATACTTTGAGCATCCGCAATTTTTGAAAAAGCACTAATCGAAACAACAAATAAAACGAGGGTAAATATTTTCATTTTCATGGGCACAAGATACCTGAGAATTTTGCAAAAATTGACTTTTCAATTAATATCAATTTCATACCTTGTACGTCGATGAAAAAACTGAACACATTCACTCTTTTATTGGCCTTTTCCGCCATTATCTTCCTTCCGACTTCCTCTCTAGCCCAAAACTCAACACAGGATGCCTCTAAGAAATTTGGCACCCTCCTTAACATGCTTGATAGGTTATATGTTGACAGTGTTGATATGGATGAACTCGTAGAGATCGCTATCACAAAGATGCTAGAAGAGCTTGACCCCCACTCTATTTATTTTTCTGAGGAAGATCTGAGAGAGGCTAACGAACCACTCGATGGGAGCTTTGAAGGTGTGGGTGTTCAGTTTAATATCTTCAAAGACACCATTATGGTGGTCTCCCCTATAGCTGGAGGGCCGTCGGAAAGATTAGGCATCAGAGCTGGGGATAGAATCGTACAAGTTGAAGATGAATACGTAGCTGGCGTTGGCGTCTCTAACAAAGACGTTATTAGATTGTTAAAAGGGCCTAAAGGATCTATGGTCAAGGTCTTTATCAAGCGCGATGGAGAAAAAGACCTGTTAGAGTTTAATATAGAGCGAGATAAAATTCCAATATTCAGTGTGATGGCCGCTCATATGATCGACGATGAGATCGGATACATTAAGGTAAGCCGTTTCGCAAAGACTACTATCGAAGAACTCAGAACGGCCCTCGAAGAACTTAACTCTAAAGGCATGAAGGATCTTGTACTCGACCTTCAAGGCAACGGTGGCGGAATGCTCCGCACGGCTATTAATATGTCTGACGAATTCTTAACCGAGGACAAGCTCATTGTTTACACTGAAGGTCGAGCCTTCCCTCGTGAAGACACCTTCACATCCTATGAGGGGCTTTTCGAAAGCGGGCGATTGGTAATTTTGATGGATGACGGATCAGCTTCTGCAAGCGAAATCGTAGCTGGAGCGGTGCAGGATTGGGATAGAGGGTTAATCGTAGGTAGGCGATCTTTCGGAAAAGGCTTGGTTCAAAGGCCTATTAAACTCGGTGACGGCTCTGCTATCAGAATGACTGTACAGAAATACTATACCCCATCCGGAAGATGTATTCAGAAATCATACGAGGAAGGTGTGGAAGCCTACAGATTAGAAAAATACGAAAGGTTCGAAAGTGGAGAATTACTTTCCGTGGACTCTTTAGACCTTCCAGACTCACTGAAATATTACACACGCATTAAAAAGCGACCGGTCTATGGAGGAGGAGGAATTATCCCTGATGTTTTCGTTCCTATAGATACAACCTCAAACAGTGAATCTTTCCGGATACTACTTCGTAAAGGACTTATGAGTAGATACGCTCTTGAGTTCGTAGATAATAATAGGACCAGCATTGAAAGCGACTATCCCACTGAAGATGACTTCGTAGCTAACTTCTCGGTTTCTGAGAGTGAGATTGAAAAGTTTAAGGTTTGGGCTGAAAGCCAAGGAACGGAAGAAAGTCCCATCGTTATTTCTGAAGAAGACTGGACTATTTCTGGGAATGCAATCATACTAAGACTCAAAGCTTTTATGGGCAGAAATGTTTATGATCAATCTACTTTTTATAGAATAATAGGAGATCTGAACGATTCTCTACAGGAGGCCGTTAAGATTCTGAAAGACGGAACCTTCGAGAAAAGTGATTTAGCCCATAGAACGTTTAAATAAGTGAATTTATTCTTATTTTTGCACTCCTACTTAACAATTAGAAAATAAACAATAAATATATAATATGTCTAGACTAACACTAGTTGCAACAATTATCGTCTCTACCATCCTATTCTCATGTGGGGCAGGCGAAACCTCTAACTCTAAGCCAATCAAGGAAAGTGGTAAAACTGAAGCTGTTGATCCACCAGTGAACGCAAAGCCGGATAATTTTGACCCAGCTAAAAAGCAGGCTCAAGTGCCAGCTGGACCATTAACTGGAATTTCTTTTAACGAGTACGAACACGATTTCGGTGTTATGGACGAAGGTGATGTTGTAACATACTACTTCGAATTCACTAACACTGGAGCGGAACCACTCATATTAGATAAGTGTAAAGGATCATGTGGTTGCACTGTTCCACAATGTCCAAAGAACCCTATCGCTCCAGGAGATACGGGCTCTATCGAAGTGAAGTTCAACTCTAAAGGAAAGAAGAACAAGCAAACAAAAAAGGTTACTGTTACTGCGAACACTGACCCAGCACAAACTATTCTTACAATTAGGGCTAACGTTACTCCTGCTCCTGCAGAGTAATTGTAATTAAACTATAAGAAAAAAGGGAGACCATAATTGGCCTCCCTTTTTTTGTGTAATAATGTTCAATTTAATCTCAGGTTAGCCTTCAGCCCCGTCATCTCTAGAATCCGCGTCTGCCGATTCAACATTTTCTGTAGCTCCTGATTCTATATACAGCAATAATTCACGCATTTGCTCTGATTGAGAGATTGCTCCGTTACGCTCGAAAGCGTATGCTACATTTCCTATCAGGCGACGAATAATATCTAATGGAGCGCAAGGCCCACAATTACTTTCATCTACTGGTAAATCTAGGTGACTAAGGAATTCACTGACATCTCTGGGATGAATTACAGTTCCTTCGCTGAATGGATTGATATAAAACAGTATGCCAGAAGGAAGTTCGCTCCCCTCCACTAACTCACTTCCGTCATGGACATGATGTTCATCACAATAACATAGAATAAAGTGGTTAGGTAGATTTACTCCGTGGATGGGCAGTTTTAAGTCACGTGCTATAGATAAGTATAGAGTGCCAAGACCTAAGGGGTTGCCCCTTTTTAAATCCATAACATCACCTATTAAAGCGTCTTTGGGATTCGGATGTCCAGATCTAGAATTAAGAAACCCTTCTTCACTAAATAGGACGTGATTTAAAATCCTTACCTGCTCTAAAGCTGTGAGTTCTTCATTTAATTCAAGCCAAACATCTCTTTTAAGTTTCTCGTACTTCGCCTTTATCGATTCAACATCTAAAAGAGGATCTGCAGCTTTATGAATTAAAAGCGCTCCTTCTAAAATGTTATGGGCTCCCAAATCATGCCACTTTTTAATTGCTTTTTTCACAAAAGCTCCATGAAGCCCCTCTACTAACTCATCTAGACGATTTTCATGAACCGCACATTGAGACTTGCTTGCTCTATGATCTATAATAGCAGGGAGAATTGAATCCCCTTTAGACATCAACTCCTCACGGACGTGCTGGTAAACACCTTCGTCAGGGTCATCTAAAAGTTGAATCAATGCATGTATTTCAGAAACGCTCATTAATATATAAATTAGTTCAGGTACTGATGTGACCAAAAATAGCTACTCATTTTATCTAATTTTCACAATTATTAATCACTTATCCAACCGAAGGTGTTGATGGGGTAACTTTACATTAATGAAATCATATCCTAGATTATTTTATGCCTTGTTCTTTACAACAATCTTTCTATTAATCATTTGGGGTGTCTATTTCATCGATATAATCTACGAATTGGGACTCACTGCAAATGGGAACAGGCCTCGAGAACTACGCGGACTTAAAGGAATTGTGACTTTTCCATTTCTTCACGGGAGTCTTTCTCACATATGGAACAACACCGCATCCTTCTTTGTCCTCAACGGACTTCTGTTTTATTTCTACAGATCTTTAGCCG
>JABISU010000288.1 GCA_018700255.1 Flavobacteriales bacterium
ATGGTCACGTAGGGACGTTTAATGTTTACAATAGAAATTCATACGATTATAATCCAATAACAGGTAGATTCGTTCACAACGGTTGGGAAGACACTCTAGTAACATTCGAAGCTTCTCAATTCAATCCGGAACTTTCTGCTATAAATAATCAATATTTCTCGCTTTTTGAACAAAAGCCTTATAACCGATTTGAAGACGGGCCTTACGAAAGTCTTTTAGAAGTTCAAAATGGAAATGCTTTGCTAAATGGTCAAAGTCCGTCATCTACCTATGGCTTATATAGCTATTTAGGTACTCAAAGTGATTCATACTACACATCTAACAATACTCAATTCCGTGTAAGCGCTGCTGGTTCTGCTGACATTGGCGACCACGCTCTTCAGATGGGATTTGAGTACGAGCAACGTAAAGATGCTTTTTTCTCTCTAGCACCAACAGGACTTTGGACACTTGGTCGCTTACTTACTAACTCGCATATCAAGGAGTTAAATGTTAATGATTCTACGATCACTAACATAGGAACCGAATACTACGTTACTTATGGAAGGTTGATTGGTGACAATCAATTTCTATTCGATAGAAACCTCAGACGCGCTTTAGAACTTAATCCATTTGGCAACGACCTAATCAATATTGACGGGATTGATCCTGACTTCTTCACACTAGATATGTTTGGAGCAGACGACCTACTTAATCAGGGAAGTAACCTAGTAAATTACTCTGGGTATGATCCATACGGTAATAAACTTTCTGGAAGACCGACAATTGAAGACTTCTTTAATGACACAAATGAAGAAGGATTCAATACAAGGCCTATCGGAGCCTACGAGCCTATATACATCTCAGGGTATATTATGGATAAATTCACATTCGATGATATCATCTTTAATTTAGGTGTACGAATTGATAGATTTGACGCTAACCAAAAAGTGCTAAAAGATCCTTATGTAATATCGGACGCTTATACTCTCGGTGATGTAACAAGTGAATTAATTGCCAGTGAAATTGATGGCGAAGTAATTATTCCTTCAAATATAGGAGACGACTTCATTGTTTATGTTGATGATTTAGATAACCCTAACGCTATTGTTGGTTACCGTGATGGAGACACTTGGTACAATTCAGTAGGAACTGAAATTACTGACCCCGACATTCTCGCTGTAAATGAGCCATATCCTGCACCTTGGTTAGTTGAAGGCCCTGATACAGAGTTAAATGGAAACGCCTTTAGAGATTTCGTTCCTGCAGTAAACATTATGCCACGTATTTCATTCTCATTTAATATCTCAGACGAGGCTGTTTTCTTTGCTCATTATGATGTGCTAACGCAGCGACCTACTTCAAATAACCGCTTTTCACCTATTGATTACTTATTTATTGAAAGTCGTAATTCTCTGATTTCAAATCCAAATTTGAAGCCAGAAAAGACGATTGATTACGAATTGGGTTTCCAGCAAGTACTTTCAAAGACTTCTAGTCTTAAGATTTCTGCTTACTATAAGGAAATGCGTGATATGATTCAGGTGAGAAATTTCACTGGAGCTTATCCTCGTCCATATAGAGCATTCGGTAATCTTGACTTCGGTACAGTTAAAGGTTTCACAATGGGGTATGATATGCGTCGTACTGGTAACGTTAGAATTAATGCTAATTATACGTTGCAATTTGCTGATGGTACTGGATCTTCCACACAGACAGCATTGGCCCTCATTAATGCTGGACTTCCAAATCTTAGATCTATAAGCCCACTTACTTATGACCAACGTCATAGAATTGTTACCAACATAGACTACAGGTATGGTACTGGTGAAAACTATAACGGTCCAGTTGCTAACATAGGAGGAAAAGAAAGACAGCTATTCTCTGAAATGGGATTCAATCTAATTGCAAACCTTGGTTCTGGAACACCATATACAGCCTCAACAATTGCAACTCCTATAACTGGTGAAATAAGTCCCTCAACTGAAGGATCTATTAACGGTTCTCGACTTCCATGGCAGTTTAATATGGACATGAACATTGATAAGAACTTTACGTTAAACTTTGGAGGAGAAGGAGAAGCTGCGAAATCTGTTAACCTTAATGTTTATTTGTGGATAGGTAACGTATTGAACTCTCAAAACATCAATTCTGTTTATAGATTTACAGGTGTGAGTAATGACGATGGATATCTTGCTGCTGCTCAATACCAACCTTTAATTCAGAGCCAAACGAATCCAGATTCTTTTAGAAACTACTACCAGATGTATACAAATAACCCTTTTAACTTAGGTGTTCCGCGTACAATTCGTTTAGGTGTGAAATTTGACTTTTAATGTTGCATAGTAATAAAATTATGAAACGTATTCTTTCCATATTCGCTGTTGTACTAATAGCACAACCATTATTTGCATATAAATATGTAGGGAATGGTGGCCCAGGGGCTACAGACAACTCTAACAATAACGGGTCTGTTGTTCAACCACAATTACGTTCAGCTGCTTGTGCTCCAGCTACCGCTCTCAGAAACATTGAGTGGAACAACGTAAGAGCACTTATTGAAACCGGTGGATCACTTTGGCAAGATCGTGCAACCTCTTCAGCTTCTTACGAAGTGCCTAAAGGTGGAGGTGTCAGTTCTTTATATGCTGGAGCTCTTTGGATGGGTGGTATTTCACCAGACCAACAATTAAAATTAGCTGCCCTTACATTTCGTAACAGAGGTAATGATTACTGGACAGGGCCTTTAACAATAGATGGATCTGCAGAAATTGATGCATCGACTTGCCAACAATACGATAATTTCTTCGTTTCAACTAGATCTGACGCTCAACTACATAGATCGTACTTTGATGCAGTAAAAACTGAAACTGCTGATGAAGAATTCCCTGATGGATACGCAATTCCTTCTTATTTCTTCGATTATCCAGCTCACGGAAACACAGCTCTAAATCAAGATTTCTATCTTGCTCCTTTTAAGGATTATGATGGGAATGGATTCTATGACCCTTCCCAAGGAGATTATCCTTGGTATGATTTCATATCTGAGATAGATTGTGGAAGACGTTTAAGGGAAGATATCGTACCTCTTTATGGAGACCGTAATTTCTATTGGATATTTAACGATAAAGGAAATGTTCACTCTGAGTCACAAGGTGAGCCTATCGGTATGGAAATTCGCTCTCAAACATTCCAGTTTTCAACGAATGACGAGGTGAATAATATGACATTCCATAATTATGTTCTTATTAACCAAGGTACTCAGACTTTAGGAGATACATACTTTGGAGTTTGGGTTGATGCAGATGTGGGAACTGCTACTGACGATTACGTGGGTTGTGATGTTCAAAGAGGTCTTGGATACGCTTATAATGGTGATGCTTACGATGAGACTTCATCTAGTTCTGCTGGTTACCTTGAAAACCCTCCTGCTGTTGGTATCGATTTC
>JABISU010000173.1 GCA_018700255.1 Flavobacteriales bacterium
TCAGTGCTGTAGATGTCAATAAATTTAAAGCGCAAGCGGTTGTTACTTACGTCAGCGAACTCCTCTAGCTTTTCTCTGATTGCATATTCTAACCTCTTCCATGAGGCAGGAAAATCACCTGTTAGATAGCAGGTGACAACGACATCTTTTGAATGATCATTGAGCTCATCAAGTATAACTACCGAACCTTCGGTAAGTGTGTGACGTTTCTCTGCTGTGAGGTCGAAAGTAGTATGTGCTATTTGGGCTGCAAATAAAAGCAAAGAACTTATGGTCATAACCATAATTAACCTCATGCCTTCCCTCCCTAAACGCCCCCTCTCAAGGGCAAGTACGAACCTCGCTAATTGCAAGAATAACAAATCTACAAATATGAAATACGCTACATCTCGCGTATCCACCAAGCCGCGACTCAGAGATCTATAATGCGCTTCAAACCCAATGTTTACGAAATAATAATCCCAATTTCCTAAAAGAGCGAAATCTCCCAAAGCGGTGAATCCTATATACCCAACTGTTGATAGAAGCATAGCGGTAAGGAATGCTACTAAGGGTTGGGAAGTAGAGGCTGATAGAAAAATTCCTATAGCGGCAATGGAAGACGACAATAATAACAAGCCTATGTATGACCCCCAAATAGCCCCTAAATCCAAGTTCCACGAAGGACTACCGAGCTCCCCAAGGATATAGACAAACCCAAGCGTAGGAACAAGTGACAATAAGATTAAAGCTAGAGCGCCTATGTATTTTGCAAAAATGACTTGACCTTCGAGAAGAGGGCGAGTTAGTAAAAGTTCGAGGGTTCCATTCCTTCTCTCTTCAGCAAAAGACCTCATTGTAATTGCGGGGACTAAGAAAAGCATCACCCAGGGAGCTAGGGTAAAAAAAGGATCCATAGACGCTACGCCGCTGGAAAGGATATTCCACGGTCCTGGGAAAACCCACAGAAACAATCCCAATAAAAGAAGGAAAGCAGATATCACAACGTAACCAGTTAGTGAGTTAAAGAATGTGCGTATCTCCTTTAATATCAGTGATTTCATATTAACTACCTTTAGCTAAGATTTATATAAGACACCACCTCTGGAGCTGCAGCAAAAAGTCGCTTCGTTTCAGGCCAAACTTCACCAAACAACTCGGACTTTCTATAATCATTTAAACTCTCCTCGCTATCCCATATACTAACAGTCGCTCTCACTAAAGGATTTGTTGAGTCTTCTACAAGCTCGACCTTAAAGCAGCCCGGTTGGTCACCTATCGCATTTTCATGCTTTCTGAAAATTGCCTCAAATTGCTTTAATGTCTCTTGGGTAAAAGTCATTCTCACAATCCTGATAATTTTTGCCTTACTCATACTAAACAAATAAATTCATTCGGAAAACTCTATCCTAATCACATCGTCTAATTTAATCCCTAACATACTTGATGCACCACCATTTGCAGCCCCAGGAGCCCCTTTATAAATAGCTATCTCCAAAAACCCCAAATGATTAAATACAGCAACAGAATCACCCACTGGCACGTCGCTATAATTCTCACATATTTTCCTAATATCACTCCTGCTTGAACGCATCACTATCACGAACTCCCTAAACGTCCCCACATCTTTAAACCTCCTCTTAGTAATGTCTGTAATACAATTTCCAAAACCATCGATATGAATAACATGTCCCGTCAAAACTCTGTTTTCAAAAACCGGATGAAGTACAGACCTAGGCTCTAAAATTGCTGCAGGGCGACCTAAAAGCTCAGGGATGCCACCTTTTGAGAGGTGAGCTGCCGCAGGAACGAAGATAGAACGCTCGGGAAAAGTAGGGTAATCAAAGTCCGCCATCATATTAGACAAATCGTACACGGCATCTGGCTGCTTGCCAAAAATTAAATGAAAAACACCAGTGTCAGATCCGATAAAGTATTGGTCTTCTATCCGAACGATCCTATGTGGTTGATCAACTGTCGCCTCAGACATCACGGCGACAATGTGCACAGTTCCTTTCGGGAAATGTTTCACACATGATTTAAGGAGAAGAGCTGCATCTACCGAGCTAAACTTACGAACATCGTGTGATAAATCAACGACTGTAGCCTCGGGAGCTAGTGTAGCAAGCGCCCCTCTTAGGATGCCAGCATAGAACCTTTCTGGTCCATAATCAGATGTAAGTGTAATTATAGGCACGGAACAAAGGTGGGGTGATTATTTTTGCCAACATAATGCATGAGACACTGATTTCTATTGAGGGTTTAGACCCAGTTGTAATACTAGGAAACGAGAATACAAATTTACATGCCTTACAAGGACTTTTCCCTAAACTCCGCATCGTTTCTCGCGGCCACGATATTCGAGTAAAGGGAAGCCGCGAAGATGTGGGTAGATTTGAAGAGGTAATGAGAATGGTTGTTTGGCATGTCGATAGGTATTTAAGCCTTACAATAGACGACCTTGAAAGGCTTTCTAAATCTAATGAGACCAAAGTCATGCGCGATGCAGGAGCCGACGATGTAATCGTTCACGGCCCTGGAGGCAACAGAGTTATCGCCCGCTCCCCTAACCAACACAAATTAGTTGAAGCCGTATGTGAACACGATATGGTTTTCGCAGTGGGGCCTGCTGGAA
>JABISU010000289.1 GCA_018700255.1 Flavobacteriales bacterium
AAGGGGGGTTACTGAAATTGTCACACCTGGAGTTGTAATGCACGACCAAGTGTTACAGTCAAAGCAAAATCATTATTTAGCAGCTCTCCATTGGACTAGAAATGGGTGTGGCGTAGCATTCTTAGATATTTCAACTGGAGAGTTTCTTGCCGCTGAGGGTAGTTCAGAGTGGATCGATAAACTTCTAAAGAGCTTTAACCCCAAAGAGTGGGTTTGTGAAAAAGGGCATGAATCAGATTTAATCTCATTATTTGGGGATGATACGCCTCGTTCTAAGCTTGATGATTGGGTTTTTTCTGAAGAATTCGCTAATGAAAAACTCCAATCTCAGTTTGGGATTACTTCAATGAAAGGGTTTGGATTAAATAACGCTCCTTCTGCAAAAATTGCTGCAGGTGTTATTTTAGAATACTTAAAATTCACTCACCACACTAAATTATCTCATATACAGGGTGTGAAGAGATTAAGAGAGACAGACGGAATGTGGCTTGACCGATTTACTGTGAGGAATCTAGAAATAATTCATGCCAGTCACCCAGATGGCACTTCGCTTGCTGACACCATCGATAGAACATCAACACCCATGGGGGCTAGGATGTTAAGACGATGGTTAATTATGCCTTTAACAGACAAAATTGCAATAGAATTCCGACACAATGCGGTAAGTCTATTAATGGATAAGGAAGAACTGTCTTCAAATCTTAAAACCATACTTTCTGGAGTTGGCGATCTTGAGAGGTTAGCTTCTAAAGCAAGCTCGGCTAGGATTAATCCTCGAGAACTTGTGCAACTTAGAAGAGGTTTAGAATCTGTAATTAAAGTTGCTGAAGAAGCTGCTGGAGAGGAAGCTTTATTACCTACACTTGAAAGACTATCTCCTTGCGATAAGTTACTCTGGAGATTAGAAAAAGAGTTGGAAGATGAAGCTCCTAACCAAGTTGGTAAAGGAGCTGTCATTAAGCCTGGCGTTGATAGCGAATTGGACCAAGTCCGAAGTTTGGCATTTGAGAGCCACAAAGCTCTGGAGTTGATTCGAGAAAGGGAAGTTGATAAAACTGGGATTAGCTCATTGAAAATAGGGTTTAACAATGTCTTTGGTTATTACCTAGAAGTTCGACATGCTCACAAAGATAAAGTTCCGGAAGAGTGGATTAGGAAGCAGACATTAACACAGGCCGAGAGATATATTACTGAAGAATTAAAGGTTTTAGAAACCCAAATCCTAGAAGCGAAGGACAAGGCATTGTCTCTTGAGCAGGGGCTTTATGAATCTCTAGTTTTAGAAACTGTAAAAAACACGACTGAATTAATTGGTAATGCTAGGGCAATGGGCGAACTTGATGTTCTAAATTGTTTTGCTTCTGTTGCTTTGGAATTCGGATATACTCGTCCTAGAATAAGCGAAAATCATGGAGTGAAAATCATCGAGGGGAGGCACCCTGTCATTGAAAGACAACTTCCACTTGGTGAATCTTATGTTTCAAATAATCTAACCCTAGATCCTGAAAACGCTCAAATACTTATGGTTACCGGGCCTAATATGTCTGGTAAAAGTGCACTTCTCCGGCAAACTGCATTAATTTGTCTTATGGCTCAAAGTGGTGGATTCGTCCCTGCAAGAAGTGCCGAATTAGGTATTCTTGATAGAATTTTCACAAGGGTTGGCGCCTCTGATAATATTTCAAGTGGAGAATCAACCTTCATGGTAGAGATGAATGAAACGGCTTCCATTTTAAATAGCATTACGGGGAGAAGTTTAGTTCTACTTGATGAAATCGGAAGGGGAACAAGCACATATGATGGGGTAAGCATTGCTTGGGCTATTGCGGAACACCTTCATGGTTATGAGAAAATTAGACCCTTAACTTTATTTGCTACTCACTACCATGAGCTCAATGAGATGACTTCTTCCTTCCCTCGCATTAGAAATTGCAATGTCAGTGTAAAGGAGGTTGATGGAAGTATCGTCTTTCTAAGAAAGCTCGTAGCTGGAGGGTCTAATCATAGCTTCGGTATTAACGTAGCTAAACTAGC
>JABISU010000245.1 GCA_018700255.1 Flavobacteriales bacterium
AAAGAAGCACCTACAAAGAATAGGACTAAACAACTAATTGAAAGGATGAATTTCCTGTGCCATTCTATGGCGTGTCTATCTCTTCTAAGTTCCCGCCCTTCAACTTTTTCTAGAGCGTTTTCTATTCCTCTAACTTGATTTCTGGAGAGTTCTTTCGCTTTAGCAAACATGTTATTCTTTTCAACACGAGTTAAATTTTGAAACCAAGCAGTTTGTTTAATATTCGTTTTTATATCAGGCAATTCAAGAGAATCGTTAAATAACCTAACGGCCCTCACTCCATACATAACAATTTGTTCCCTTTCAATCTCTGCCATATTATCTAAAGAGTCTGTAGCTTGTTTTAGTTGTGGCAATGACATCATCTCATAAGATCTTCGGAATAAACCCTCGTCAGCTAAGTCGAAGTCTAGGGAGGAGAGATCGATACGTATGGTTGAAGCAGAAAAAGTAGAAATCACATGGGGATGAAATTTTTCTTTTCGCCTGACATTTCTCTCAGTTTGCTCCTCATAACTCGTGCCGTTTATAAGTTCAATAACCAATTCGTCACGGTTAGAATCGTGGTTCATTTTACCGCTTTCAGCACGTATAATACGAGAAGAGTTATTTTCAGGATTCCTGTGGTCATGGATTAAGATGTCCGATAGAGTCCCGTCTGTGTCTTTGCTTTCTACCCTTATCGAAAATCCTTCTATTCCAGTGTAAAATACTCCGGGCCTAATATTTAGAGCTGGACGCTGTCGAGTAACAGAATACAATAAAGCTCGAAAATTTACATTAGCACTCGGCCATGCACTGCTGGAAAACCAAAGAGATCCGGCAGAAATAATCAGCATGAAAACGATAAGAGGCTTCATAATTTTTAAAAGAGACATTCCCGCTGATTTCAAGGCAGTAAGCTCGTTGCGCTCCGATAAATTTCCTAACGCCATTATACTAGCTACAAGTATTGCAAGAGGAAGTGCTAGATTAACTATTCTTGCTGATGCAAAAAACATGAGCTTTGCAATCACCCAAGGTTCTATCCCTTTTCCAATAAAATCATCAGCATATACCCATAAAAACTGCATATCCAACACGAAAAGAGCGACTGGAAAAGTCACTGCCAATGGGCTGATAAATGCCTTTAATAATAGAATAGATGTTTTATGCAAGGTGTTGAGTGCTGTAGGGCAAAGATAGCATTGTAACTTGCCCTCATAAAAAATACATACAGACGATTTTAAAGACTATGAAAAAAATAACTTTCCCTTCAACAATTGCCATTTTCACGGCCATCACCTTCCTTGTTGGATGTAATACTTTACCCGAGGGTGAAGACTTCCAAACTAAAGATTTAACAAACTCTTCTATAGGCGTTGGAGAACCTGATGAGGATGGTTTTGTATGGCAAACGGAGCAGTTTGCGGATCTAAAAATAGTTAGATATCAGGTGCCCGGATGGGACAAGTTGAGTGATAGTCAGCAGGCATTAGTTTACTGCTTAAATATGGCTGGTTTGAGTGGTCGTGATATGATGTATGACCAAAACAATCGCTACAACCTTCGCATTCGTCGAATGTTAGAAAATATTCACGATTCTTTCGAGGGAGATAGATCGACAATTGGTTGGGATCGTTTTGAAACATACCTAAAGCGTATTTGGTTTTCCAATGGAATACACCACCATTACTCAAATAAGAAGCATATTCCTGAGTTTTCAGCGGAATACTTTTCTCACCTTTTAGAATCTTCCGGTGTAACGTGTTCGGAAGAGATTAAGTCAGTGATACTTGACCCAACAGTCCAACCTAAAAAGGTGGAACTTGATGGTGACAAGGGATTGGTTGAAGGATCATCAGTTAATTTTTACGGTCCCAATGTTTCTACTATGGAGGCAAAAGTTTATTTCGAGTCCATTAAAGTTGAAGGAGACAGAAGTCCCGTAGAATATGGTCTTAACTCTCGTCTTGTAAAAAATGATGCTGGAGAAGTTGTTGAAGAAACATATAAAATAGGTGGCCTTTACAATGACGCTTTAGTAGAGGTCGTGAAGTGGCTCAATGAAGCTCTAAACTTCACTGAGAATGATAAACAAGCTGCTGCGATGCGTAACCTTATTGCTTATTACGAAACAGGTGATCTTGAGAAATGGTCTTTATACAATATTAACTGGGTAAAGGACGTCGATGGGGATGTCGATTACATAAATGGGTTTGTTGAAGTATATAACGATCCTCTAGGATATACAGGTTCTTATGAAACAATTGTTGAGATTAAGGATTTCGATGCTTCAGCAAGAATGGCAACTCTTATGGAAAATGCTCAGTGGTTTGAAGATCACATGCCATTTGCTCCTGAACATAAAAAAGATGAGGTAGTTGGTATTACGTACAATGTGGTAAACGTAGCGGGTGAAGCAGGAGACGCTTCACCGTCAACACCTATCGGAGTTAACCTACCTAACTCAAACTGGATTCGTCAAGTACACGGATCTAAATCGGTAAGTCTAGGAAACATCGTGGGGGCGTATGATAAAGCTTCAGGAGGAGGTATGTTAGACGAGTTTTATCATGATGAAGTAGAGAGCCTAAGAGTAAATGCTCACGGAGCTCTAGCAGGTAAACTTCACACTGCTATGCATGAGGTAATAGGCCATGCTTCAGGTCAACTTGAAGAGGGGGTAGCTACTCCTAAAGAAACAATTATGGAGTACAGCTCGACACTCGAAGAAGGCCGTGCAGACTTGGTTGCTTTGTATTTCCTTTTAGATGAAAAAATGATCGAACTTGGCTTAATGAATACGATTGAGGTAGGAAGAGCTGAGTACGATAGCTACATTCGCAATGGTATGATGACTCAAATTCGCAGACTTGATTTAGGAGATATTATTGAAGAATCACATATGCGAAACCGCGCCTGGGTAAGTCACTGGTGCTACGAGAAAGGTCTTTCTGATGGCGTGATTAAGAAGTATAAAAGAGAAGGCAAGACATATGTTGATGTGGTGGATTATGTTGCTTTACAAGGATTGTTTGGAGAGTTGTTGAAAGAGGTTCAGCGTATAAAATCTCAAGGAGATTACGATGCCGCTAAAGCTTTAGTTGAAGGATATGGAGTCCAAGTGGACCAGGAGTTACACGCTGAAGTATTAGAGCGGTCGAAAGCTTTAGGTATTGCTCCATATGGAGGGTTTATAAATCCATGGATGGAAGCAACTCGTTCTGCTGACGGAAACATAGAGAAAGTCACACTGTCTTACCCAGACAACTTCACAACTCAGATGAAGCATTACAGCTCTACATTTAACTTTCTCCCTGACGTTAATTCGTTAAACTAAGGTCTTTAAATTTACTCAAGCTAATTGAAACAAGCAAAATGAAAAATATATTTACACTTTTAGCGATTGCATCTCTGGTTGCATCGTCTTCTTTTACTCAAGCCCAAACCATCTGCGAAGAAGGATTTGCCGATATATACGCTTGCGATGGATACGATCTTTATACACACTTCCCGCTTTCAGCTGTAGGTGGAGGAGATAACGGGAATGACTGCTGGGGTTGGGTTGATGAAGACTCTGGACGTGAATTCGTTCTTTTCGGACGTTCTAATGGGATGTCTGTCGTAGAAATTACTGACCCACTTTCTCCATCTTTTATTGCTAATCTTCCTACTGCCTCATCTCCATCTCTTTGGAGAGATATTAAGGTTATAGGTGACTATGCATATATTGTAAGTGAGGCCGGACAGCATGGGATGCAAATTTTAGATTTGACTCAGGTGCTTGATCTTAGCGGATTTCCTTTTAATATTACAGCAACATCAACTTATTTAGAATTTGG
>JABISU010000219.1 GCA_018700255.1 Flavobacteriales bacterium
ACTTAGGATACGGGATGCCCTCTTTTTGCAGGAGTGATGAAAAGCTACCTCTATCCTCAGCGAGATCGAGAGCTTTATATGATGTGCCTAGAACAGGTATGTTGTATCGGTCTAATTTTTCAGCGAGCTTTAGTGCTGTTTGGCCTCCTAACTGAACTATTACACCAATGGGGTTTTCGTGCAAAATAATATCATAAATATGCTCCCAAAAAACTGGCTCGAAATAAAGCTTGTCAGCAGTGTCAAAATCAGTTGATACAGTTTCAGGATTGCATTTAATCATTATCGTTTCATAACCACATTCCTTTGCAGCAAGAACCCCATGTACGCAGCAGTAATCAAACTCAATTCCTTGGCCTATTCTATTCGGACCGCTACCGAGGACGATGACTTTTTTCTTATCAGAACTGATGCTCTCGTTTTCAGAATCTTCGAAAGTTGAATAGTAGTAAGGAGTAACTGCAGGGAATTCAGCTGCACATGTATCTACTAATTTATAAACTCGATTTATATTTTCTTTTTTGCGCTTCTCATGGATTTCGCTTTCAAGACATTTTAGAAGATGAGCAATTTGTCTATCAGCATATCCTTTACGCTTTGCTTCCATGAGTAGTGCTTTAGGCAATGACTCTATAGAATACTGCTTAATATCATTTTCGAGCATTAACAAAGCTTCAATTTGCCTAAGGAACCATGGATCAATATTTGTTGATTCGTGAATCTTGTAAAATGGAACACCTAGCTTAAATGCGTCATAAATATGGAAAAGCCTGTTGTAAGAAGGGTGGTTTAAACTCTCCATAATAGCATCATGGTCACGTAATTCTCTTCCATCAGCGCCTAAGCCATTTCTCTTTATTTCTAGCGATTGACATGCCTTTTGAAGAGCTTCTTGAAATGACCGGCCTATAGCCATAACCTCACCCACTGATTTCATTTGAAGTCCAAGCTGTCTGTCTGTACCTGGGAATTTATCGAAATTCCAACGAGGTATTTTCACTACAACGTAATCTAAAGTCGGCTCAAACATCGCCGAGGTAGAACCGGTAATGGTGTTCTTCAACTCATCTAAGTGGTATCCAATAGCAAGTTTTGCTGCGAGTTTTGCGATGGGATAACCCGTTGCTTTAGAGGCTAAAGCTGAAGATCTCGAAACCCTAGGGTTAATTTCAATAGCAATAATATCTTCCTTTTCATCAGCTGAAACTGCAAATTGAACATTGCAACCACCAGAGAAATCACCGATACTACGCATCATACGGATGGCCATATCTCGCATTCTTTGGTATGTCGAATCAGAAAGAGTCATGGCGGGAGCAACGGTGATTGAATCACCTGTATGAATACCCATAGGATCCATGTTTTCGATAGAACAAACTATAGTTACGTTATCGTTAGAATCACGCAAGAGTTCTAATTCAAACTCCTTCCAACCTAGTAAAGCTTTATCAATCATCACCTCATGAATAGGTGATTTATGTAGCCCTGTAGTAAGCTTGTCCTCGAAATGTTCTTTAGTATGAACTACTGCAGCACCAGCTCCACCTAATGTAAAACTAGCTCTGATACATAGTGGATAACCAAACTGTTGAGCTATTTCCTTTCCCTCTAGAAAACTTTTCGCAGTTGCTTGAGGCGCCATAGGAATGTCGATCTTTTCCATTAGCAATCTAAACTTCTCACGATTCTCAGTAATTTCTATAGCATCGATATCAACACCAATTATCTTTACTCCGAACTCTTCCCAAATGCCAATTTCAGCGCATTTGATAGCTAGATTGAGAGCTGTTTGGCCTCCCATAGTTGGGAGAACAGCATCAATGTTGTGCTTCTTCAGAATCTTAACGATAGATTCAGGATCTAGAGGTTCTAGGTAAACATTATCCGCCATGACTGGGTCAGTCATAATGGTTGCAGGGTTGTTATTAATTAGAGTCACTTCAATCCCTTCCTCTTTTAAAGATCTAGAAGCTTGGGAACCACTGTAATCAAATTCACAAGCTTGGCCAATCACTATAGGGCCGCTGCCTATAATGAGTACCGATTTTATGCTGGAATCTTTAGGCATTTTTTTTTTATCTGGTCACTTTCTAATAAATTTCTTTGTTAAAAAACGTCCAGTTAAGTATGACTTTGATGACTTTTACCGGTGTAAATTTACGTTATCCTTTAGTGACTTCAATCAAACTATTTATAAAAATGATGTCACTTTTTCCACAGTTTATTACTTTGCATAATGATACCACCTGAAATTAGTGAACAACCTATAGAATGGGAATACAGGGGGTGGCGATTTGGCGGATGGATAAGGGGAGATGAAAATATAAAACCTTCACAAGAAATAGTGGTTGCATTCCATGGATTTGATAGGAATGCAAGGGAAATGTTCAACTTTAGCCCTTTGTTTGAGGATGATTCTGTAATGCTTTCCATCAGCTTACTTCATCATGATAAGAGTACTCCATTACCACCACTTCCTTTAGACGAAGCTCTCGAGCCTTCAATCCTTATAGAGAGTATTGAGAACTTCATTTCTATGAATTTTTCAACAATAAAGAAGGTGAACCTGGTTCTTTTAGGTTATTCAATGGGAAGTCGAGTTGCGCTTACCTTATTCGAGAAGTTTCCCGATAAATTATCTAAGGTTATAGTCTTAGCTCCAGATGGTTTAAAAATGGGTGGTCTATATCGATTTGTGGTGAACACAAGATTAGGTAAATACTGCTGGCGTTTAATTGATAAAATACCCAAAACAAATCGGTGGTTAATTAATGCTATGAGATCTATGAGACTCATATCAAAGCATAAGCATCAATTCGGGCGCTATCACACTGACTCAGTTGAAATTAGGAGAAGAGTTGCATTTGGGTGGGCTGGACATAAATTATTTTGGCCTGAAAAAGAAGGATTAATAAAGGCTATTAATGAAAATATCACGCATGAAAAAAAGATATATTTTATTTTCGGAAGGCGTGATAAAATCATACCTTACAGCTGGTCAAAATCACTAAGAGACGCACTTTCAAAATCCACATCAGGAGTGCACTTTCTTGAAGTATCTAGTGGGCACGTAATGAGACATACCTCTATCGTACAAGAGATAAAACTGGCTATAAAAGAAGCGAAATGAATAATAATTGGCTTAAGAATCTTCAAATTAGCAAGCGCCAAGGCGAAAAAAGGTTTGCCGTATTGCTAGATCCAGATAAAATACCTACCGGAGAAGAGTTGTATAACTGGCTTAATGAAATTGAACAATCTGGAGCAACTGATATACTCATTGGTGGCAGCCACCTTTCAAAAGGGAATACCGAAGAACTAGTTAAGAATGCTAAGAAACAGACAAGTTTGCCAGTTGTTCTATTCCCAGGTTCACCTGAGCAAGTTACTGAACATGCCGACGTCCTTTTATTTCTTAGCCTTGTAAGCGGCAGAAATGCAGATCTTTTGATTGGACGACATGTAGAAGCTGCTCCTCAAATAATGGCAATGGATATTGAAACTATTGCCACAGCGTATTTATTAGTTGGCGACGGCCCACTTACTACTGCCGCCTATATAACCCAAACCCTACCCATTCCTTCTGCAAAACCAGAATTAGCTGTTGCAACTGCTTCAGCTGC
>JABISU010000102.1 GCA_018700255.1 Flavobacteriales bacterium
CAAGGCATTTCCATGTTCCGTGAATAGGAAAGCTTTTTTGGGCTGAAAAATTGTTTGAGTAAAGTGGCGAAAGTGACGCACACAAAAGAAGTAGTACATTAAGTATATTTTTCACACTGCAAATTACATAACTCTCGTCCATATTGCCGTATCTTAGTGTGATGAGGACACTTTCTCTGATTATTGCTTTTACGTTTTTATGTTTTGATTTTAATGCCAAAGCACAAACGCCTATCGTTGCAGACCCCCCATCTGGAACTCTTGATGGAGTAAACATTCTATCGGGTACATCTGTTATCATTCAACTTCGATCACCTAGTAAGCAATATGTTTATCTTAAAGGTGATTTTAATTCATTTTCGGAAAGTGCAAATAGTTTAATGAAGATTTCAACTGATGGTAACACCCATTGGTTACAAATCAATAACCTTAATCCGGGTACGTATTACAGATATTTCTTTTTAGTTGAAGGTGTGCTTGAAATTGGTGATCCATATTCTGAACTCATTTTAGATCCATGGAATGATGGCTATATTCCACAAGTGAATTTCCCTGGAATGCCTCAATATCCCACGGGTGTTGTCTCTGTTCCGATTAGTACATTTAGAACGGATAATCCATATTTTCTTTGGACTGATTATAACTTTCAAAAGCCATCTCAAGATGAGTTAGTTATTTATGAGTGTCTGGTCAGAGATTTTGATTCTGGTTCTGTGTATCAAGATTTAATAGACAGGCTTGATTATTTTGAGTATATGGGTTTCAATGCTATTGAACTTATGCCTGTAAGTGAGTTCGAAGGGAATTCAAGTTGGGGTTACAATCCCAACTTTAGATTTGCCCCGGATAAATATTACGGACCTAAGTCTAAGCTTAAGGAGTTTGTAAATAGATGTCATGCAAAAGGAATTGCAGTAATTCTAGATGTCGTTCCTAACCATAGTTTCGGGACAGATCCACTTGTGAGGTTGTATCAAGATGAAAACGGGATTGTTTCTGAAGATAATCCTTGGTTTAATAGCTACGCAATGCACCCCTTCAGCCCTGGTTATGATTTCAATCATGAAGACGGTTGGGTGAGGGAGTATTGGAAGAGGGTATTTGACTTTTGGCTTTCAGAATACCACATAGACGGATATAGAGTGGATTTGAGTAAGGGTATAACCCAAGTGAATAGTGGAAGTAATGTGAATTTATGGAATCAATACGATCAAAGCCGTATTGATATATTATTTGATTATTACAGCGATATTCAGTCTAATCATCCAGGTACTTATGTGATCTTAGAACATCTTGGAAATAATGATGAGGAGAAATCATTGGCTGATGGAGGATTTATGATTTGGGGGAAGATGACCTATGATTTTTCTCAAAGTTCAATGGGTTATAGTGGTGATTTGAACTATAGTTCATGGCAGAATCGCGGGTACAGTTATCCTAACCTCATTACCTACATGGAGTCCCATGATGAAGAGCGGCTCGCCTATGATTTGCAATTTTACGGAAATTCTTCAGGAGAATACGATACTAAGGAGTTCAGTACATCTATGGATAGGCTTAAAATGACCAATGCGTTTTTGCTTACTATTCCAGGACCTAAAATGATTTGGCAATGGTCAGAATTGGGATATGACGTAAGTATTTTTGATTGTGGAGATGGAACATTTTCAGAAGATTGTAAGCTATCTGAAAAACCTGATAGATGGACGGATTTAGAAGTGCCAGAGAGGCTTTCCCTTGCCAAAACCATCTCAGCATTAGCTCACCTTAAGCAAGAACAATCGGTATTTACTACATATGATTACAATCTAGATTGCAGTGGAACCGGAAAAATCATACATCTTTATTCTCCCGAACAAAATGCCGTTCTAATTGGTAATTTTGATGTGGTTCCTCTCGATATTACCCCTGGTTTCCCATACATTGGGACTTGGTATGATTATTTTTCTGGACTAAGTTTTTCTGTGAATGACCTAGCGACGTCATTTTATCTTGAACCTGGTGAATGGCACCTCTACTTAGACACCCCGCTCCCAACACCTGACACCAACGGAAATTTCCCCATACTAACTAGTTCAGGGTGCATGGATCCCAATGCGGAGAATTTCGATCCTGTAGCAGAGTTCGATAACGGTACGTGCCAATATATTACTACTCTTCATCTTGATATGGGCGAACTTGATCCGGCCCTTGCCGGCCCTCACATTGCTGGATCATTTCAAAACTGGGTTCCTTCCTCAACCCCAATGACCTTAGAGTCAGATGGGACGTATTCAGTTGAAGTAATTGCTGTTGTAGGGACTCAGGTAGATTATAAATTCATTAATGGAGATGCTTGGGGTGAAGAAGAAACAGTCCCTCCAGCTTGCGGTGCCAATAATGGATTAGGTGGTTACAATAGATTTTTTATTGTAGACCCAACTATTTTAGAAGTACCTATACATTGTTTTTCTTTATGTAATGTATGTGGAGACCCTGGCTTTTGTGGGCCTGGAACTTATTGGGATCAGGATTCGGGTCTTTGCTTGCCAGATGACACTTTAGGTGGTATTTGTCCAGAAGATTTAGATGGAGATGGAATTGTTGCAGTTGGGGATTTATTACTCATTCTTTCTGCCTTTGGAACTCTTTGTAATTAATTTTACTTTTCATGTTGTATGAGTTTAAATCCTCACTATATTTGCACCCCTGATATTTTAAAGGAAAAAGATGGCAAACCACAAGTCAGCATTAAAGCGCGTACGTTCAGATCAGAAAAAACGCGATCGCAATCGTTACCAGCACAAGACAACTCGTAACGCATTACGTAAACTACGTGAATCAACAGATTTGAAAGAGGTTACAGAAATGTTACCAAAGGTTTCATCTATGTTGGATAAGTTATCAAAGAATAACGTTATTCATAAGAATAAAGCTGCCAACCTTAAAGCCAGCATAGCCGCACACACATCGGCTCTAAAATAAGTCTAACGAATTATGATATTTAACCCCTCGACTAATGTTGAGGGGTTTTTTTTTGATTAATTTTTTAGAGAAGAATGAATTACACGTCAATAGTTAATAGTAATCTTAAAGATAGAATTCTTATCAATGGAACTAGTTCATTAAATAATATTGAGCTAATTACATTGTTGATAGGGCAATGTAAGAGTGTGAAACCTTCTGTTTTGGTAGCTGAAGATTTATTAAAATTAACGGGTGGAGATTTATATGCATTAGGTAAACTTCTTCCAGAAGGCTTTGAGCAAGTTCACGGAGTAGGAAAAGAAATAGCTTTGGTGCTAGCAGTAGCAATGGAG
>JABISU010000290.1 GCA_018700255.1 Flavobacteriales bacterium
AAAATGCTGTCATGCGCATTAGCTTAATTGCTGCTGTAGCGGATAATGGAGTAATAGGAAAGGACAACGACTTGGTTTGGTCATTGCCAGACGATATGTCTTTTTTTAAAGCGTCAACGCGAGGAAGGCATGTTATCATGGGGAGAAAGAATTACGAAAGTATTCCTCATAAATACAGACCTCTTCCTGGACGGACAAATATAATTTTAAGTCGCGATTCAGAATATGACGCATCTCCCGCTAAACTATCACCCTCTTTAGAAAGTGCTTTAGACACAGCACGAAATGCGGGAGAAACAAATTGCTTTATAATTGGAGGTGGCCAGATTTATAAAAAATCGCTCGAACTAGATGTTGTAGACACGATGTATATCACTCACGTTCACGGCACGCCTAAAGGAGACGCCTTCTTCCCTGAATTTGATTCCTCACTATGGGAAATGCGAGTTATTGATGATCACCCAGCTGATGAACGCCATGAATTTTCTTTCACAATTTGTGCATATCATCGCATTAAGTAATTAACTAAATCTTAGCGATGAAGGATATTATTCTCGGAGCATCTCACATAACTGATCTTTCAGGTCTAGACCACATTCTTTTTTTAATTGCATTAGCAGCATCGTTCGATCTCACTAAATTAGGCCGAATGGCTTTGCTCGCTACAGCATTCACTTTAGGACACTCCCTAACACTTCTTCTCGCAGGTTTGGATGTTGTACGATCACTTATTGTGTATGTAGAATTTCTTATTCCTCTAACAATAGTAATAACGGCAGCGTTGCAAATAAGTGGGGTGAGCTTAGTAACCTCTACAAAATTTGCTAAGAAGTCAATTTATTTATTTACAGTACTGTTTGGTCTGATTCACGGACTGGGATTCTCATCATTTTATAGGATTTCTACCTCAGGAGATTCGAGTTTTATCGTACCACTTCTCAAGTTTAATTTAGGAATTGAAATAGGGCAATTGGTCATTTTACTAGTTACATTATCTCTTTTTTCTCTTGGTCGTTCCTTGGGAATTCATGAACGTTCCCAACAACTTGTTGTTGGAGGTGCAACATTAAGTCTAGCTTTGATTATGGTTATTGAGAATTGGCCTACTTAATCTACCTCTGACTATCTTTGGACTATGCGCTTTGTTTTTATTGCTTTAGTCAGAATATACCAAACCATACTTAGCCCATTCCTTGGATCTAATTGCAGACATAACCCCACATGTTCTATGTACGCTATACAATCTTTTGAGGAGTGGGGTTCTTTCAAGGGTTTAAGGTTATCCTTGCGTAGAATAGGCAAGTGTCATCCATGGGGCACTTCAGGAGATGATCCAGTCCCTAAAAAAGATTTAAATTAGAAAAATAATAGTATAATATAATTATGAAAATTTCAACTTCAGTTTTAACAGTATTCCTTGCGATCTTCTCTTTTTCATCATGCGGTGATTCTTCTAAAAGCGAGAGTAATAACGATGCACTAGGTGAGAGTAATGCAAAATCTATGGCAATCTCAGTTCATGAAGAGAGCGGAAGATTAGCAAAGGAATTTCATGTGAGACTTGCTACAGAATTTGCAAACACACCTACTACTGACAGCTCTTTCATCAAGCTTGTTTCTTTAGATTCTAGATATGTGACTTGGAGTAAAACAATGGTTAAGTTACCTGGAACAGAATGCAATCATGAAGAGGGTGAGTTACATATTCATGATCACGCTGCTGAAGAAAAATTAGCCGAGCTATCAGATGATGATCTGCTTAAACTACAAAATGCTATACAAGAAGAGCTAAAAGTACTTATCTCTGATTTTGAGATCTTAATTGAAAATAACAAGCAATGAAATACTGTCTAAGAGGGTTGTTATTTAATTTTTTATTTCTGTGTGTGTTTTCAGTATTCGCTCAGTCTAATAGTGAGCCGCAAGTACCTTTGAATGTAAGAATAGGTTTAGAGCATACTACAAAGGGGTTCCAACCATGTGAGCCGAGCATTGCAATAAGTAAAAAAAATCCGAATATTATTATTGCGGGAAGCGTCTTAGATAATGTTTATAGATCAACGGACGGTGGACTCACTTGGAACCAAAAGACATTAGAATCTAGCTTTGGTGTTTACGGAGATCCCTGTGTTATTTCTTCTCCCAATGGAGATTTTTATTTCCTCCATTTAAGTGACCCAGAAGGGAAGGGGTGGAGTAGTGACATGTTATTAGATAGGATTGTATGCCAACACTCTAAAAACAATGGTAAGAAGTGGAGTGATGGTGGGAGTATTGGTCTAGAACACCCTAAAGACCAAGATAAGGAATGGGCGGTTGCTACATCAGACGGTAAAACGATTCACGCCTGCTGGACCCAATTTGACAAATACGACAGCCATTCCCCTGAAGACTCAACAATAATACTCTGCAGTTTCTCAGATAGAAAAGCAATTAATTGGTCTACCCCCGTTAGAATTAGTGAAAAAGCAGGAGATTGTTTAGATGGTGACGAAACAACAGAAGGAGCTGTTCCATCGGTTGGGCCTAATGACGAGTTATATGTTGCTTGGGCTGTAAACGAGTCTATTATGTTCGATAGAAGTTATGATGGAGGTAAAACTTGGTTAGATAAGGATATAAAAGCTGCAGATATGATCGGAGGGTGGGCTCAAACAGTGAAATCTATAGGTCGAGTAAATGGTATGCCAGTCACAGGTGTTGACTTAGCTCCAGACTCTCCGCACTTTGGTCGCATTTACATAAATTGGACTGATGAGAGAAATGGTGAAGATGATTTAGATGTGTTCCTCAGTTATTCTGATAATAACGGTGATTCTTGGTGTAAACCAATTCGCGTGAATGATGATGGTCCCGGAAAGCAGCAGTTCTTCACTTGGATGGCGGTTGATCCTTCAGATGGTGGTGTCCACATTGTTTTTTACGACAGACGTAATCACGATGATGCAACAACAGATGTTTATGTTGCAAGTTCATTTGATGGGGGAGAACTATTTGTGAATCAACTCGTATCGGAATCGTCCTTTCTACCAGAAGGCAAAGTATTCTTCGGAGATTACAATAATATCTCAGCTGTAGACGGACATGTTCGACCTATTTGGACTAGAGAAGTTGATGGGCTACTTACCATCATGACAGCTATTTTAGATTTTTAAGCTGATTCCTTATTGCTTCTGCAATTTCTTCAAACTCTTCATTAGAGAGTTTTAATTTTGGTCTTTCAAAATTAATATCCTCAACAGAATTTAGAGGTATTAAATGAATGTGAGCATGTGGAACTTCTAACCCGATAATTGCTACACCCACACGCTTACAGGGAATAGCATTCTCTATTGCCAGTGCTATTCCTTTTGCAAAAAGGTTAATCCCATAAATTTCTTCTGAATTTAAATCGAAATATTTATCGACTTCTCTTTTAGGGACTATTAGAACATGCCCTTTTGCAAGTGGAGCTATATCTAAAAACGCAAAAAACTCTTCGTTTTCAGAGATTTTATAACAGGGGATTTCTCCACGGATTATTTTACTAAAAATACTAGCCAAACCTATCTTGAAATTTTAAGTATTTCAAATGGAATTGCTCCAGCCGGAACCTCCACAATAGCAATATCACCTACTGATTTCCCCAGCAAGCCTTTTCCTATGGGTGAGTCAATATATATTTTCTTTTCTGCGAGGTTAGCTTCATTTTCAGCTACTAAAGTATAAGTTACTTCATTGCCATTATTCTGATTTCGAATAGTCACTTTACTTAATATAAACACCTTCGAATTATCAATTTCACTATCATCAATCACCCTTGCATTCGCTAAAAGGTTTTCTAGCTTAGCAATTTTAGCTTCTAAAAGACCTTGTGCATCTTTAGCAGCATCATATTCAGCATTCTCACTTAGGTCACCCTTGTCTATAGCCTCACCTATTTGTGCGCTAATTTTTGGTCTTTCGACTGTCTTGAGTTGGTGTACTTCATCTTTTAGTGATTTATAACCCTCTTCTGTGTAGTATGATATATCTGACATCTTCTGTTGTTCTAAAAACAAATGAGAGGGCCACTGCTGACCCTCTCAATATATATAAGTTTTAAGAGGACTCTTTCTTAGATTGAAATTTTTACTCCAATAGAATGTGTTCCATTGAAAGGATTCGTCGTTCTGTAAGAATAATCTAGACCTATTACCGTTCCACTTGATCCGGCAGGTAATTTAATTGTAAGTCCACCTGCTGGTCCAGTGTAAGCAGTAGTAATATTCTCATCAGAACCTAACCCTTGTTCCCAAAGATATCCAGCTCTAATCTCTAAATTCTTTCCAATTCTTGTCTCTGCTCCAAATCCAAACTGATCTTTTGTAAACGAGTTAGAGGTAAACATGCCATTAAGCTCAACGACCATATTTTCTTCTGTAACGACATCATAAGCAATACCGATGTTTACCAGTGATGGTAATTCGTATCTCTCAGATCTCTGTAATACAGTAAGAGCAGTAGAAGACCCTTGTGGTGTAGCTGTTACAGTTAGACCATCACCTGCATATCTCATTGGTGGCCCAACATTTCTAAGAGATATGCCGAAGCGCATCTTGTCGTTTTCTCCAGTTACATAGCGAATCCCTGCATCAAATGCGACTCCACCGGCTTTTACATTAGAAATAGCCTCGCCAATAATTCTTAAAGTAAACCCAGCGTAAATTGAGTTAGAGAACTCTTTAGAATAACTGACTCCTATGTTAGAAAAGCTAGGAGA
Source organism: Flavobacteriales bacterium (assembly GCA_018700255.1). Next base: position 4,742 of record JABISU010000290.1, read on the forward strand.
GAATGTTCCGATTCCACCTTCAGGTAGATCTTCAGTCGTAATAGGAATGTCACCAAAAGTCACAGATGTTACAGTCAATCCAAGGACGCCAGAGGCTCCCATTTTCGTAGCAAAACCAACTGAGTTTAAACGAATTCCAGTTCCGCTTAAATATATAGAGTTAGAAGTTATTAGTTCGCTCTTATCGATAAAAGCAAGTCCAGCTACATTCGTAAATACCGACTCTAAACCTCTTACACTAGCCATATTAGCTCCTACAAGACCGTTTGAAGCAGCCCAAGGATTAATAAGTAGCTGACTTGCACCGGCAGAACCAGCACGATCAGGGTTTCCAGCCCAAACAGAACCTAGTCCTAGGGTGGCTATTAAAATGATACTTAATTGCTTTTTCATATCAGAAATTATCAAGGTCAACGGGACGCATTACTCCAAACCATTTTAGGACTTTTTGGCCTATATCTGGTACGTCTATGTGAATTATATAAACACCACCTGCTATAGGCACGTTCTTACTGTTCTTCAGATCCCAGTCCTGGAATGTGAGAGGGTCTGCTTTGTGATACTGTCTCACGAGTGTACCGCTCAGGTTGTAAATACGAATCGTACATTCTTCAGGTAAATTCGTAATCTTCACCCTATTATCGAGCTTGCTAGTTTCGTACTTGCTGTAAGCGTAGTAAGGGTTAGGAACAATTCCAATCAAATCCAGTATGCTAGTTAGAGTACTGTCGTCAGTTGTAGTAGTCGCCACAGACTTCGTTGAGAAGGTGTAAAGCGGGTTCCAGTTGTTCTCCGCTTGATCAGTCTCATCTACATCTGCCACAAGTGGAGAGTACTTTTCGTAAGACTTTGAGATACGAAGCTTGATGCGCGCATCATTCGGGATAAGACCATCTTCTACTGAAAGCATGGGGAAATCTTCATTAGAAAGAGAAGACCCAACCCATGTACAAGCTCTAAAGACTCTTCTCACTGTAGTAGTAGAAGGTGATGCCTCTAAATTTTCATACATGTAGTTTCCTTTATCGTATGTAGGCATACGGTTGGATGAACCTTCCTCGAACTGAGAGTTTTTAAAGACGTAAATCCA
>JABISU010000073.1 GCA_018700255.1 Flavobacteriales bacterium
AGCGAGATTCATCATTGTCGAGCCAGTAACATCAGTAGTATCTACCACTACAGTAAAGTTTCCAACTCCACCAACCGGAGCCCATGATATAGATCCATTAGCATCATCTGTACAAGCTACTGGATTAGATGAAGCGTTTATGTCTATTGCATCAGGACCAATAACAACGGGAGAATTATCCCACTCATCACTATTAGCAATACATCCATTTACGTCAGTAGCTATAACGCTATACGTTCCTGCAGTAACTGATATAGGACTTGTTACAGAGACTCCATCAATTGACAAAACCAATGTCTCAGGAGCAGCTCCACCCCAAGCAGCACAAGTAATAAATCCGTCAGCGATGTCGTCTGCGCAAGAAGCCGGTGAAGAATTCAAGATTTGGACATGAACTTCAGGAGGGTTGTTAACAGAAGTAGCGAAGGACATTCCAGAACATCCGTTCTCATCTATCGCGACAACAGAATATGCTCCAGATCCTAGGTCAGAAAACACAGTGCTAGATGAAACCGTCTCTGGAAAACCCAAAAGGTAAAATCCCAAAGAACCACTTCCGCCCATAGCATTAGAGACCTCAATTGTAGCATCGTTCATATTGAAACAAGATATAGCTTCTGTTAAGGTAGCAGTAAGAGTAACCGCTTCAGTTTCAGGAACTGTAACAGTTGCGAAAGACGTACATCCAACACCATCAACAACCTCAACGTAGTAATCTCCAGCTACTAGGTTATTAAAATACCCGAAGTTTGAAGCAACTTCATCATCTACTCCTAAGTAATAATCATCGGCACCTTGAGCACCTGTAGAAGATATAAATAAAGCTCCATCATTATCACCATAGCAAGTAGGACTATATAATGAATCTACTACTAAAGTAAGAGAACAAGGAAGCGTGCAAGAGAAGTCATCAACTGTAGCTAAAGGGTCGTAGTTAGTTGCTTCTGCGTCAGTACATCCGAAAATATCATTGGGATCAGTACTGAAACCAATACCAGTATGATAAACTGAGCTTTCTTGGTCTCCTCCAACAAAAATCTGAACGTTAAATACGCCAGTGAAAGAACCATCAGTAGTGATTTGGGCTAATAGGACCTTATTATCTTCACCTCCGAATGCAGAGAAATTACTAGAACATTCGTCTACCGGAGTTATACCACATGGAAACCCTGGATAGAACCAAGCGCCACCAATAGGGTCATTAATGTAAAAATCTCCTGTTGTGTCGAAAGAATCCATCGCTAAACCCATTCCGACGTCGCTAATTGCTCCATTATCAGCAGAAGTCATCATACCTATAGTTAGCCAGCTGTCCCATTCCAATTGTGGTAAGGCAGTGAACAGATTTGAATTGCCTTCATTTCCATAGGCAAAACTTGGATCTGACTGATAAACTGTCCCGGTTGAAGAAAAAATTAATTCGTTATCAGAATCTCCGAAAACTGAAGAAACGAAATCGGTGCTATTTGTCGTGTTAGCATAAACGTGATAGGTAGTAAAACCGGCAAGTTCTGTAATGTCTACACCATCGTGGACCTGATAAGTCTCAACTGAAATGTTTGTAAGTTGAGCTTGAGCTCCTAAAGAACATATTAAACCAATAGAAAATAGCAAATGCTTCATATAGATAATTATTTATTTCACTTTGAAGCGCAAATATAGTTTAAGGTTTGTCGAAAAAATCTATATATAGTAAAAAACTGCCGCAGATCAAACTACGGCAGTTTTTTTTTAATTAATTAGACATATCTATTGGATTACCAATCTCTTCACTGATGATAAATTATCAGATGAGAGTAGTGTGATTTGGTATATACCAGGAGAAAGATCGCTAATATTTATGTTAACCAGCCCCGATAAATCTGAATCTGAAATTTCATACACAATACGACCTCTAGAGTCAGTAATTGTGATGTCAGCAGAGTTCAATTGATTGTTTACTGAAACCATCACGTTGTTATCCGCAGGATTAGGGAAGATTTTAAAATCAACTCCTGTAACAGTACTAATTCCGTCCGCACCACAATCAGAGCAAGAGTTGTAACAAACAACGTCTAATATTTCAGCCTCACCACTTCTAGTATGTAGGCGGTTGAAAGCTCCGAAACCGTTTGGAACTCCGCAACCTTCTGACTCAAAAGTTACCTCAACGCTATCAGCTCCCATAACAGAACCGGACTCTTCAACAGTGTAATCTGCTTCACCTCCAGGGAATGGGTCGCCATTTGTAAACTTATAGAATACCTCAGCTGCACCAGAAACAACAGTCGTTATTTCCCAAACATCATCTCCGTCAGTGTCGCTTAATGCAATAGCTCCTGACTGCCAAGCAGGGCTCGTGAAGCTACCTATAATATACACTCCGTCTAAACTTGTTTCCTCATCAGCCATGTTAACACGAAATGTGATTTCAGCAGCATCGGGATCAGGCATACATTCTACTCCAGGGCAGTTGTTATAACAAGCCTCGTAAACCATAGCCTCCTCTCCTACTACTAAGGTGCGGTTGCCATTTACTATACAATCTCCTGCGGGGTTCTCGTTGTCAATATTTCCAGCTCCATTGCCTCCCCAATCGTTCCCGTTAATGAACTTAAACTCGTAGTTTCCAGGAGCTATATCTAATACAACTTCCCATATACCATCTCCATCAGTATCATTAAGTGGTGTTGATCCTGGAGACCAACCTTGAAAGTTACCAGCAAGGTGCACACCATTTTCAGAAACTGCAGCTTGAGTTGTCATATCGACTCTAAAAGTCACACTTGTGGGTGATACACAAGATCCACAGCTGTTGTAGCAAACTGGTGTTGTTGTTCCAGCAACAGACATTATAACATTTTCGCCATCTAGAGGTAATAGGCGATTTCCGTTTCCATCTTCACAATCAGATCCTGAGAGGTTTTCGTTTGGATCAAGCCAGCTATTTCCATTAACGAACTTAAATACAATTGACTGAGTTGAATCTGGAATGAAAGACTGAATCGTCTCATATATCATATCGCCATCAACATCATATAGCTCAGTTGTGGAAGGATCCCAACCTTGAAAGCCGCCAGCAACATGAATACCTAAAGCACTGACTGTTTCTTGTGACATATCAACTCTAAATCGAACAGTAGAAACTCCGCATGCGGCACAACTTTCATAGCATACACTATGTTCAACAGCATCATCTACGCCTGTAACGAAAAGAAATCTGTTATCATTTCCACTAACCTCTACTTGACAAGCGCCGGGAACATCCTCTACGAAATCCCAAGAGTTACCGTTAATGAATTTGAATTCGAGAAGGGCTGGGCCGACAACGTCAAGTGAGAATGTATAGATTCCATCCATATCGTCGTCAGTGAGTTCTGTCGCAACTGGGTCCCATCCCTGGAATCCTCCGGCAATGTGAACTCCGTCAGGACTTACCGTTTCACCATTCATATCGACGGAGAAAGTGACGTTTGTGGAGGTTTGAGCAGAAAAAGTCGCCGAAAAACACAGTAGAGTAAAAAACAAGTAGAAGTGCTTCATCATTTTAGATGTTTAATTTAAGGAAGTGTACTTTTTACACTTTCAACAAACATACATCATGAATCGTTTGCCTCCAAAGCTCAGGGATGAGAGTTGTTGAGCCAGTATCCAAATCAAAACAAACGATAACAGTGCGGGACGAAGCTGCAAGTATTTTACTATCTGCTTTAATAATGTGGGCGTTGTAAGCAACTGTAAGGCTCTTTTCTCCTAATTTCTCAATCCATGTTTCAATTTCTAGTACGTCCTTAAGTTTTACAGGATGCTTATAATCGACTTCTTGGCGTGCGACAAGTACACCGTGTTTCTTCGAGTCCCAACCATCAGAAATTTTATTGAAGAGTTCAATGCGACTTTGCTCAAAGTAGATGAGATAGTTTGCGTTGTGAACGATTCCGTAACTGTCGATGTCAGCGAATCTTATTTCGGGGCGATATAATATGTTCATGGCCGCGAAGATAAATGTACTTTTGCGTTATGCTTACAAGAAATAAAATATTCAGTCTTCTTCTTATTATAGGTTTCTTTTTTTCAGCAGTTCAACTTTACCTAACACCTAACGCTGTGGCTTGGATGGCATCGGCCCTCGCAGATCTTGTTGTACTCATATCAATAAGGATGGAAAGAATTCCTGAGTTTGACACTGATTTCTTGGGCATCTTAAATGTGACAGTAGGACTTGTTGCTACAATTGTTGGGTTAGGTCAGTGGGTGGTTTCTGGCGAAAGTGGCCCTTTAGCGGTGATCGTTGCTACTTCTGCTCTTGTAATTTGGACTTTAAGAGAGACTAAATAACGATAATTTCACTCCTTCTAGCCCGATTTTACTCGAAAAACTTACTTTTTTATCGACTTTATTAACAAAAGGTATTAGTTTGTTCACAAAATGGGGGTAAATCACCTCTAAGCCTTGACAGTGTTAGGATTGTGGTCATACATTGCAAATGACAAGAAACAATATTGTTTAATTTAATAAAAATTCATTCACATGAACAAAGCAGAATTAGTTGATGCAATGGCTTCAAGCGCTGGCATCTCAAAAGCAGACGCAGGTCGTGCACTAGAAGGTTTCCTCAGTGCTACTAAAGGTGCTCTCGCTAAAGGCGATCGCGTATCTCTAGTTGGTTTCGGTTC
>JABISU010000040.1 GCA_018700255.1 Flavobacteriales bacterium
AGTGTGAACCACAGTAGCCTGAAGGATGCTGTAGTTCATTTCGGTGGAGGATGCACAGCTGAGATGGTTAGCTCTGAAGGATTACTTCTAACGAATCATCATTGCGGATATAGCCAAATACAGTATCACAGCTCTGTTGAAAATGATTTCCTAAAGAATGGGTTTTGGGCCATGTCTAGAACGGAAGAATTACCTAATCCAGGTCTTACTGCGACATTTATTGATAGAATTCAAGATGTTTCTGAAAGGGTAGCTTTAACTCTTGATGGGCTAGAAGGGGAGGAGCTTGCTGCTGCTCGCAAAGCTCTTTATGCTGAGATCGTGGCTGAATACATTGACGGAACTGATTTAACGGGTGGCGTTGTCGCCTTTGATTTCGGAAATCAACACTTCTTAATCACCAAACGCACTTTTAACGATGTGAGACTTGTAGGGGCTCCGCCTTCCGCAGTGGGTAAATTCGGTGGGGATACGGATAATTGGCTTTGGCCTAGACACACTGGAGACTTCAGCGTTTTCAGAATCTACGCTTCTTCAGAAAACAACCCTGCGGATTATAATGAAGACAATGTGCCTTACAAACCCGCTCACCACTTTCCCGTTTCTTTAGATGGTGTTCATGAAGGTGACTTCACGATGGTTTTCGGCTTTCCCGGGAGAACTGAACAGTACCTGACTTCAGATGCAGTTACTCACGTTATCGAGCGCCTCAACCCCATGCGCATTGCTATGCGTGATGCTAGTCTTAAGATCATAAATGCGGCCCGAGCATCTTCTGATGCTCTCAGAATTGCTTACGCACCTAAGCAAAGTAGTATTTCTAACGCTTGGAAGAAGTGGGAAGGCCAAACAACCGGACTCGTCGAACTCAACGCAGTTCAACAAAAACTCACCTTGGAATCGGAATTTCAATCCCGTACCATTGCTCTATCACGTTCTGTACCTGAGCTTTCGAATCCACAGTATTTAACAGCGATTGAAAAGATTCAGGCAGCAAATGCCGATTATTTCTCTTATCTAGAGGCACGAGCTCTATTTATCGAACTGGTCTATTACGGCCCTGATATCCTACTGCACGCTTTCGATTTCGCTAATCTCATTGATGATTGGGATAAATTGGAATCTGCAGGCAAGCTTGATGACGAAATCGCCTCGTTATTGGAGGCAAATTCTGAGTTCGCTCGCAACTACGATGCTTCCGTAGACGAACGCCTACTAGGAGATCTTGTTTCTACTTACCTAGAACTAATCCCTGCGACTTTGACTCCCGAAAAAATGTTTGCAGATTTTAATTCAGCGAGTTCATCGAGCTCGTATGCTTCAAGTTTTTTCAAAAACTCTATTTTCGATAACCCAGATGACCTGGAAGCTCTTCTTTTAAAACGCAAGAAAAAGACGTTTGCTAAGCTGAAAAATGATCCTGCTTACCTTCTAATATTGGAGCAGAGATCTCATTACTTCGCGAACATCTCGCCTGGATATCGTGCCGGTTCTTCAGCGATACAATCTGCTACAGCGATATATACTCGTGGACTTAGAGAGCTTTTCCCTGATCGCCTTTTCCCTATTGATGCGAATTCTACTCTTCGATTAACTTACGGGAAAGTAGAGGGGTCATCTCCGCATGACGGTATGACATACAACCCCACCACAACAGCTCGAGGGATACTCCAAAAATATAAGCCAGGTGACCCCGATTTCGATCTCCCATCAGACCTTGTTTCCGCCCTTAATGATGGCGATTGGGGGTTGTATGGCGAAAACGACGATCTGGTTATCTGCTTCACAGGCAGTAATCACACCACTGGAGGAAACTCAGGAAGCCCAGTAATTAATGGCGACGGATATCTAGTGGGAATCAACTTCGATAGAAGCTGGGAAAGCACAATGAGCGATATCCTATTCGATGAAAACCGGTGCAGGAATATCATGGTAGATATCCGCTACGTGCTTTGGATTATCGATAAATACGCTGGGGCAGGGCATCTCGTAGAGGAGATGACAATTGTCGATTCAGAATAAATAAGTACTACTTTAAATAGCAGCAAGACTGTTATCTACGAAGCTATAAAGTAAATCGAAATAAGAACAATTGCAAAGATAAATAGAGCAATAGTTACCGGTCCTCCTATTTCGTCCTGTTGTGGTTCTTCGTGATTTGACATTGTGTTTTTTTTGCGAATATACATATTCCATTTAAAAAGTTGTAATTTGCGTGTAGAAACCTGTATTGTAACCTACAAACATTTACTATGAAGTATTTTTCAGCTCTTTGGGCATTGTCTTTCGTCCTATTTTTATCGTTTAATATATCAGCCCAAACCTCCTGTGTAGATGGAGAAACAGAGGTGGTAATTGAAATTGTCGCAGATGACTGGCCTAATGAAATTAGCTGGGATATTTCTGTAGGAGGAGAGTTGCTTGCTTCAGGTGATGGAGAAGGCGTTGATACTTTATGTGTGTCTTCAGCAGATCTGTTCCCATGTTATTTATTTGAAATACACGATTCATATGGAGATGGTATTGACTCGCCAGGTGGATATTGGCTTTACATCGATGGAGTAGAAATCGCCTCTGGCGGTAACTATACCTACGGTGATGAGGTTGCCTTTGAGTGTGCTCCGGGTTCTACATGTAATGATGCAGTGGATTTAGGAATACCTTCTGAAGAAGGCGATATGATAGCACAAGAAGGAAGTAATTTTTGGTACACATTTACACCTAACGCTAATGGAATGTATGATTTCAGTAGTTGTGAAACGGGTTGTGACACTAAGCTATATGTTTATGAATACTGTAGCATGAGTAGTTTCGACAACAGCAATATAGGAACAATTTATTATGACGATAACCAAGGAGGTTGTGGAGAAGAAGCTTCTCAAACAATGCTCTTAGAAGGTGGAGTAACATACTGGATAAGATGGTATTCAGTGGATGGTTGTGATGGAGACTGGAACTGGGTACACACTTTTGTGGGTCCACCTGCTGGTTGTACCGATGAGGAGGCTTGTAATTACAATCCCGCTGCTGAGATTGATAATGGTGATTGTATTTATCCTGGTGACCCAGCGTGTAATGGGCCAGACCTTATTGTTGTAGAAGAAGCAATTGTAAATAGTATTTACGCTACAGATATGCAAGTCAGCCAATCTGATTGCTATATTACAGAAGGATGTCTAAACGGATACGGTGATAGAGAAATTGTAAGATTTACAACACACATTAAGAACATTGGAGATTTAGATTACTATATAGGTTCACCTGATTCTTCAAATAACCAATTTGAATGGGGAGACTGTCATAATCACTGGCACCACAAAGGATACGCTAAGTACGATCTCTACACTTTAGAGGGGGAGTACATCCCAATCGGTTTTAAGAATGGTTTCTGCGTAATGGATCTTGAATGTTCAGGTGGCGGAACAGGACAGTATGGATGTAGTACTATGGGTATTTCTGCAGGATGTGGAGATATTTACTCAAGTGGTCTTAGCTGTCAGTGGATTGATGTTACTGATGTAGCAGACGGTACATACTTCCTTTTAGTACGTGCTAATTGGGATTTTATTCCAGATGCTTTGGGAAGAGAGGAAACGGATTATTCTAATAATTACGCAGCAGTTTGTGTAAACTTCGACAGGTCAATGGGAAGTCTTAATGTTGATGTTTATAACGATTGTGAGCCATTCAACGATTGTGAAGGAACATTATTTGGTCAAGCTATAGAAGATTGTAATGGAGATTGTAACGGTGGAGCACTTGTAGGAGACTTAGATTACAATGGAGCACAAGAGTACACAGATGCGGTTTCATATGTAGAAAGGATCCTCGGAAATGACATCGATGCTCTTCC
>JABISU010000292.1 GCA_018700255.1 Flavobacteriales bacterium
CTCAAGGAATTATCAACCTCCAAGTCGGCAAGACTCCACCTAATTTTAATATCGAAGAGTACAATGGAGGTAAAGTAAACTTAATGGAAACAGCTGCGAAGAATCAGTACACGCTCGTCATGTTTTGGGCTTCATGGTGCCACAAATGTGAACAAGAAATACCAGTTCTTATACCTCTTTATTCAAAATATAGTGGAAAAGGATTCGAGGCTATTGGAGTATCTATCGATCAAGCAAGAAAGAGCTGGAGGGATGTAATTGAAACAAAAGGAATGCAATACTTGAACGTAAGCCAACTTCAAGGATGGGACAGTCCTATTGTAAAGGATTATAAGATTACAGCAACACCCACTTATTTCTTACTCAACAGCAAAGGTGAGATTGTACTCAAGCCTAAGCGTATATATGAAGTGGATGCTTACATAACTCAAAACCTCAAGTAACGGTTGAGTTAAACCAACGACTCTTGATACTCTTCATGTACCTTGAGGATGATCCCATCACTAAGACCCACTTTGGGGACTATTATCTCTTTAGCTCCTGCTAATTTCATGATGCGTAGATATATTTCTGCTGCAGGTATAATCACATCTGCTCTATCTGGCTTCAGACTGTACTTCTTAACCATTTCTTTAAATGGTTTAGCTTTTAAAGCTTTTGTAATTTTCTCAATTTTAGAAATTAATATTGGTTGATTTTTAGGGTTATGAATAAGGCGTTGTAGCCTATTAATATTACCCCCCGTTCCAATCGCTATTATCGACTCACCGTTTTCTGACTCGAGCTTTAAGAATTCCTCTACAGCGTCCCATTCTCCATCTCTAACTATATCTTTAATAACTCTTAGTGTACCTATCTGGAATGATTTGGCCCTCAATCTTTTGCCATTTCTTATTAAAGTCAATTCAAGAGAACCACCTCCAACATCAATATATAGATAGTCAGATTTTGATTTAAAAGAAGCGACACTGAAGTTTCTAAATATCAAATCTGCCTCTTGCTGACCATCGATAAGTTCGATTCTTATATTCGCCTCCTTCTTAATCATGTCAATTATATAATCAACGTTACCAGCCTCCCTCATCGCACTGGTGGCACAGACCTTAAACCACTCAATTTCATGAACGTCCATTATATACCAAAAAGCCCTCATTACCTTAACCAAATTCCTAGCTTTCTTATCTGAAATATTCCCAGTCTCAAAAACATCCTCACCTAACCGTAAAGGGACTCTAGTAAAGCTAACCTTACTAACACTCAACTTAGCATTCTTAACCACAATCTCTTTTATCAAGAGTCTTACGGCATTAGTCCCAACATCTATAGCTGCAAACTTCATTATTAATATTCATCAGAGAATTAATACATCGAAGATAAGGAGTAGTTATCTTTGCTACATAATTTAAATATCATCATTATTATGGCAGTATTAGTAGGCCAACCGGCACCCAAATTCACTGCAGCGGCAGTACTCAACGGATCAGAAATCGTTGATAACTTTACTTTAGAGCAGTACATTGACAACAAGTACGTTATGTTTTTCTTCTACCCTAAAGACTTCACGTTTGTTTGTCCTACAGAACTACATGCTTTCCAAGAAAAGCTTACCGAATTTGAAGCTCGCGGATGTGCAGTAGTTGGTTGTTCAACAGACACCGCTGAAAGCCACGCAGCTTACTTACGTATTCCTAAAAATCAAGGCGGAATCAAAGGAATCACTTACCCACTTGTAGCAGACACCGCAAAGACGATTTCTTCAAACTTCGACGTACTTACAGGAATGTACGACTACGATGAAGAAGGTAATCTAATCGCAGACAACGAACTTATCGCATACAGAGGGCTGTTCTTAATAGATAAAAATGGAGTAGTACAGCACCAGCTTGTCAATAACCTCCCACTTGGACGTAATGTTGACGAGGCTATCAGAATGCTCGATGCTCTTATCCACGTTGAAACTGTTGGTGAAGTTTGTCCTGCCAATTGGAGCAAAGGGAAAGAAGCTATGAGCGCAACCGACGAAGGTGTTTCTGGTTACCTAGCAAATAACTAAATAAAGTAATAAAATTACTATTTAGTCAACTTAGATCTACCAGTTTTCATAGCTTTTAACTCAGACCATTTATATGGAATGGGTTCAGCTTGAACAGACAGCGGAATGTCAAGTTCTTTCAGAAAGTCCGACGCTATTTTATTGAATAGTTTCGGGCTTTCTATACTTACAACATGACCACAACCTTTTATCACAGATAGCTTCGCTTCCTTCTGGCTAGATGCAAACTTCTTAGCAGATCTGAAGAATATATGATCTTGATCTCCCATAACTAAAAGACATTCTTTAGAAATCTGCCTGTTAACATACTCCTTTATAAGAGTAAAAAATGGTCTGTATAATTCAACCCACTTCAAATATTCTGCAGTAGTCATTCTCATACTCTGCTTACGGAAAATATACCTACTCAATCGATGGTTC
>JABISU010000309.1 GCA_018700255.1 Flavobacteriales bacterium
GTGATATTTTCGAGAAATGTCTTGTTTTATATCCCAAACCAGAGTGGGATAATGTGAACGGAGAAATGACTCAACTCAGTAGATACAACAGGAAGCACCAACTGTTTCAAAGGAAATTTTTGAAGGGCGCCACCATTGTTGATTTAGATGCATCTGGAAGATTAAACATTCCAGGAGCCCTCTTAGATTATGCGGGAATTGATCTAAAGAAGAGTAATGAAATAATTGTTTCAGGCTTGGGAGAAAAAGTTGAGATTTGGACAGTTGACTCTTATGAAAAACAGGTCTTAGGAGAAGATACCGATTTTGATTTCGGAAACTTAGCTGAAGATGTGAGACGAGATATTGAAAAAGGCAGTGCCACCTAAAACATGGAACAAGCCTATCACGTACCCGTCCTCCTAGATTCCTCAATTGAGCATCTAAATCTCGGCGACGGTAGCGGCACGTGGATGGATGCTACGTTTGGAGGAGGAGGTCATAGCCGAATAATATTAGAAAACCTCAATTCAGAAGGCATACTAGTCAGTTTCGATCAAGATCCAGATGCAGTTAAAAATACGATTAACGATGATAGGTTTACCCTGGTTGAAGCTAATTTCAGATATGCAAAACAATTTCTCAGCCTTAATGGTGTAAAGAAAACGAAAGGGATATTAGCTGATTTAGGGGTGTCATCTCACCAGTTTGATACAGCAGATAGAGGTTTTTCATTAAGAATGGATGGCCCTCTTGATATGAGGATGAACCACGAGTCTGGAATCTCAGCGGCTGATTACTTATCTGACTGTACATGGGAAGAGTTAATGGTCGTTTTAAGAATGTATGGGGAGGTTAAGAGGCCAGATAGAGTTGCAAGAGCAATCGTCTCTGCAAGAGAAAACAGACCTATTACCACTACAGGAGAACTCGTAAACATCTTAAGTAAGATGGCTCCAGGCGGGCGCGAAAATAAATTCTACGCACAAATTTTTCAAGCATTGAGAATAGAAATCAACGATGAGCTTTCTGCTCTACGTGATCTGTTGGAACAGGCAGCAGATTTATTAGAACAGGGCGGGAGGCTTGTTGTGATTTCATATCACAGCTTAGAAGATAGGCTTGTCAAACATTATATGAGGTCTGGCAATTTCGAAGATGAAATAGAACAAGACTTAAAAGGAAGGGTGCTCGCACCATTTAAGCCTGTTGTTCGAAAGGCGATTTGTGCATCAGCTGAGGAGGTTTTGTTAAATCCACGTGCAAGAAGCGCTCGTTTGAGAGTTGCTGAACGGACTGACTTTTTATTAAAGTCATGATGAGACTATTTAAAAAGAAATCATCGTCTAAAGGACCCTCAGAAAGCGGTAATAGACTTTTAACCCCAGAGCAAAAAACATCTCGCAAAGAGGCGGTTGATTTAGCGCGAGTTGTAGCAGGGGTAGCTAAGGAAGAGGCAGCAGAAAAAGCAAGGCGAGCAAGAGAAAAATCTGGCAGGAAAGCAACAGATAAAATAATAAAACCAGCTAAAACAAATGGAACTGGTAAGATTATTAAAGATATAATTAGTGGTAAATTTTTAACAAGTGATGGAATAACCTCTCATATACCTTATCTCTTATTTCTTACCTCTTTGTTTTTAGCTTACATAAGCCTTGGTTACAAGTTTGAAAACATTGAACGCGATAAAATGCGAACTGAAAGGGCCCTCGAGGAGGTTGTTTCAGAGTATAAAACGCTTAGATCTGAGTTAGAATCAAGACTACAACAAAGCAGGGTTGAGTCTGCAACCTCTGTATTAGGTCTTCAACAGCCTATTTCACCGCCAACACTTCTTAAGCAAGACGCAAAATGAGAAGTGCAAGTAACAACACTTCAGAATCAAAGGTTAAAACCGGGAGGTTTTGGGTTCTATTCGTGAGTCTATGCTTTGTGGGAATTGCTATTCTTTGGAGGATATTTTCTATACAGACTATCGAACATGAACATTGGACTGAAAGAGGCGCTGAATTTAAACATAGCATAAGGAATATTGCTCCTGCCAGAGGCCAAATCCAAGCGAGGGATGGGAGTTTATTAGCGACCTCTGTGCCTGTTTACGATCTTAGATGGGACAGCAAGTGCGAAGCGATAAAATGGGCTGTTTACAACGAGAAATTTGATTCTTTGTGTTCTAGTTTTGCAGAGATTTTAGGAGGAGATGCAGAAGAATTTTCAAAGCACTTTGAAACCGCAAAAGCCAAGGGGAGTAGAGCTGCTTTATTTGCAAAAAGTATTCCTTTCACGAAATATAAATACTTAAAATCTCTTCCATTTGTCAGAGAGGGAAGGTATAAAAGTGGATTTGTTTTTGAGAGAAAGGAGGTGAGGAAAAACCCGTTTGGCCAACTAGCAAAAAGAACAATAGGGATAGATCGAGAGAATAGTCGGGTAGGTATTGAACTTGCCTGGAATAAGGAGCTTGGAGGGGTCGAGGGTAAGCAAATGCAGAAGCGTATTAGTGGCGGTGCTTGGCTGCCCGTTACAGATGAATTTATTATCGAACCTCAAGAAGGACTTGATGTGGTAACCACGATAGATATGCATCTTCAAGATGTTGCATCTTCGGCATTAAGGACTCAGCTTTTTAAGCACGATGCTGAGTGGGGGGTGGTAGTTCTTATGGAGGTGAAAACGGGATATGTTAGGGCTATCTCAAATCTAAAAAGGCTTGAAGATTCTAATGGCTTGCCCTACTACAATGAAAGTTACAATAACGCATTAGGTACTGCTGTAGAACCTGGTTCGACATTTAAACTAGCCTCGCTTATGGCATGCTTAGAATCGGGGAAAATGGGGCTCGAAGATGTTGTAGATACAGAAAATGGTGAGTATTATTTCCATGATAGGAGAATGCGTGATTCGAATTGGAAGGATGGAGGTCATGGTAAGATTTCGTTGCGTGAATGCTTCGAAATGTCCTCAAATATTGGGTCTGCCCTATCAGTAAAACAATGCTTCAGTCTAGAGCCTCAGGAATTTTTAGATAAATTAAAACTAATGGGAATTACTGAGCCTTTAGGTGTAAATCTTGTTGGAGAAGGAATCCCTAAAGTTTACTCAACAGTAGGAGAAGGTGATTGGTCTGGAATTTCCTTAACCCAAATGGCTATAGGGTATGAGGTTACTCAAACACCACTTCAAACCTTAGCTCTTTATGGCGCAATTGCAAACAATGGCAAGATGATGCGCCCAACATTTGTTACTGAAACTCAGCGAAAAGGGGTTACAGTAGAAAATTTCGAGCCTGTAGTTGTAAAAAATAAAATTTGCTCTTCGAGCACATTACGAGAGTGTAAAATAATGCTTGAAAGCGCATGCGTACCCGGTGGTAAAGGAACGGCTTCCAACATATTCGTTAATAAACCCTACACAGTTGCAGGGAAAACAGGAACGTCTAAAATCGCCGAAAACGGTGGATATGCCAGTGGTAGATATAGGGCTTCTTTCACAGGTTATTTCCCTGCTGACAATCCAGAATTCGTTTGTATCGTAGTCATAGCAGACACAAAAAGTGGGTCATATTACGGAAGCACTATAGCGGCTCCAGTTTTCATGGATCTAGCCGATTTAATTTATGCAACGGATCCTTCATTCCACACCGTAAGCGATGAACCATTACTCGCTTTGAAGGAAAGACATCTTCCAACATCAAAGAACGGAGCACGCGAAGAATTAGTGGGACTATACAAGATTCTAGGAGTGCCTTTTGTCCAAACAAATGAAGAAGGAGATTGGGTTAGGGTCACTACTGAATCTGAAAATGTAAAACTTACAACTCGAATATTTGAAGATAAAGCCGTTCCGGACGTACGAGGTATGGGTCTAAGAGACGCATTCTATTTACTAGAAAATGCAGGAGTTAAGGTGAGTTATGATGGAAATGGTACTGTGAGAAAACAATCAATACCTGCGGGTACTCCACTGACACCTAAATCAACCATTAGAATTGAATTGTCGTGAAAATACTTAAAGATTTACTATACGACACAAGAATTTCCGAGATACACGGAACAACTCACACTGCCGTTGAGGGTATTGGTATAGACTCACGTGAAGTAAAACCTATGGGGCTTTTTATTGCCATTAAAGGCACCCAGGTAGATGGGCATGATTATATCAAGCAGGCAATTACAAATGGTGCCACAACTATTATATGTGAACATCTATCCGAAGATTTAATTCGACCCGAATCTGTCACTTTTGTAGTTGTAAAAAATAGTTCAATAGCTTTAGGAAATATCGCTGCTGCATACTACGATCACCCTTCTAATGATATGAAAATCATTGCTGTTACTGGAACAAACGGCAAAACCACAACTGTAACATTACTCCACAATCTGTTCAGAATGCTCGATCGTAAGGCTGGACTAATAGGTACAGTTGAGAATAGAATTATCGACAAAATAGTAAAAGCCACTCACACTACTCCGGATGCTCTGAGTTTGCAGAAGCTGTTTAGGGAAATGGTCGGTTTAGGTTGCAAATTTTGTTTTATCGAAGCAAGTTCTCACGCAATAGATCAAAATAGATTGTCAGGAACTAAAATTTCAGGCGCGGTTTTTACAAACATCACACACGACCACTTAGACTATCACAAAACGATAGACAACTATATAGTAGCTAAGAAAAAGCTATTCGATATGCTGCCCGTTAATGCGTTTGCATTGGTTAATTCCGATGATAATAATCACCAAGATATAACCACAAACTGTAAAGCAAAAATTTCAACTTACGGTTTAACCTCTATAGCTGACATAAAAGGAAGAATAGTTGAAAATCAACTGCACGGACTTCACGTAAATATTGATGGGCAAGACCTCTATTCCAGGTTAGTTGGAGAGTTTAACGCTTCTAACCTGTTAGCCGTTTATGGAGTGGCTAAGCTTCTAGGATTTGACGAACTTGACGCGTTAACACAGATGTCACTATTAAAGCCTCCTGCCGGAAGGTTTGAGTTTGTTGAAAGCCCCGATGGAATTACCGCAATTGTTGACTACGCACACACTCCGGATGCTTTAGAAAATATATTAAAAACCGTTTTAACTTTCAAAAAAGGGCAGGAAAGGGTTATTACAGTTGTCGGATGTGGTGGAGATAGGGATGTTACGAAAAGGCCAATTATGGCACGTGTTGCGGCAAAAGGTTCTGATAGAGTGTTCCTAACATCAGACAATCCTCGAACAGAAGATCCAGCAGCCATACTGGAGGATATGAAATCCGGATTAGATCCTATTGAAATGCGTAAATGCATCTCTATTATAGATCGAAAAGAAGCAATACGAGCTGCTGCGCTATTTGCTGAGTCTGGCGACATAGTCATTGTAGCAGGCAAAGGTCATGAGACCTATCAAGAAATTAATGGAGTACAACACGATTTCGACGATAGAGTCGTGTTGCACGAAGCTTTCATAATTGCATAATATGTTATATCATTTATTCACATATTTAGATACAGCGTACGATTTACCAGGAGCTGGACTTTTTAAATTCGTCACTTTCAGGGCGGCTATGAGCCTACTCACCTCATTATTCATAGGTATATCATTCGGAAAAACTATTATTGAGTGGTTGCAAGTGAAGCAGGTTGGTGAAATCGTTCGGGATTTAGGTCTTCAAGGCCAAATAGAAAAACGCGGCACCCCTACCATGGGAGGAATCATCATCCTAACCGCAATACTAGTACCGACTTTGCTTTTTGCCGATCTCACTAATGTGTACACGCACATGATGATTATTACAACTATTTGGCTTGGAATTATAGGATTCATCGATGATTATATAAAAGTACACAAGAAGAATAAAGATGGTTTAGCAGGTAAGTTCAAGATTGTTGGCCAAATAGGAGTGGGTATCATTATAGGAGCTATAATGATGTGGCATCCCGACGTACTGATAAAAGAATTAGGGACAGACGGATTGTGGAGTGAAATCCGCTCTACTACAACTACAATTCCTTTTGTAAAGGGAAATAGTTTGGATTATGTGTGGCTTATTAGTTGGGCATTTGAGGATGTCACAACATGGGTTTGGATTGCATTCATACCTATCACAATACTTATAGTTACAGCAGTCTCAAATGGAGCCAATTTAACAGACGGGCTCGATGGTTTGGCAACAGGTACAAGTGCAATAATAGGAATGACATTAGCTGTACTAGCTTATGTCAGCTCTAACACCGTGATCGCCGAGTATTTAAACATAATGTACATACCTGGATCTGAGGAGCTGGTTGTATTTAGTGCTGCATTTGTAGGAGCGTGCGTTGCCTTCTTGTGGTATAACGCTTTTCCTGCTCAAGTTTTCATGGGAGATACTGGATCACTTGCTCTAGGTGGGATTATAGCAGTTTTTGCAATTGCGATACGAAAAGAACTTTTGATTCCTGTTTTATGTGGGGTTTTCTTGATCGAAAATCTCAGTGTAATCATGCAAGTTAGTTGGTTTAAATATTCGAAAAA
>JABISU010000293.1 GCA_018700255.1 Flavobacteriales bacterium
CAACGCTCAGAGCCTAGAGTCTTTGTTAGGTAAGATTTTACGAATCGAAACCCATGGACTCGAGCCATATACCATACCTAAGAGCAATCCGTTTGTAGGAGTGGCTGGTGCGCTTGAGGAAATTTGGGCTTACGGATTGAGGAATCCATGGAGATTTTGCTTCGATAATGAAAATGGCGATATGTACATCGGGGACGTAGGAGAAGTTGATTGGGAAGAAATACATTACGAGGCAGCAGATAGTGAGGGTGGGCTTAACTACGGATGGCGCCTAATGGAAGGTCCTGATTGCTACGAACCCCTGGAAGATTGTGATCCTGATAATGAAACTGAGCAGCCAATCTTTGCTTTCCCACACGAGAATGGTCTCTGCAGTGTAATCGGCGGGGTTGTGTATAGAGGTGAAAACATCCCTTCCTTAGAGGGGTATTATATCTTCTCAGATTATTGCGGCTTTGGCGATACACAATTTTTCACCCTAAAAGAAAATGTTAGTGGTGAGTGGATAAGCCAGGGGCTTATACTTGATGTTGATGGTGGATTCAAACCTTGGACAGAATCTAAGTCCGCTTTCGGAGAAGACAATAAAGGTGAAATTTATCTATGCACTCGATTCTTCGTGTACAAACTCTTGTTCGATCCATTATTTCCTCCTGTTCAATCTGGAGGCAAAGAGGTACGCTTCTCACCTAATCCTTCTGGATCTAATTCATTAGTTAAAATTGAGCTCGAAGGTGCAGGAGAAATATCAAGATTTAGAGTTTTCGATTCTGCGGGGAGGCTAATGAGCGATCTCTACCCAACTGAATCTGGCGATAACACCACGTTTTACACAAATGATTTTCCTACTGGAGTTTATAGTGTCCACATAGATCTTGTGGGGCTTGATGATATTCTATTTGGGAAACTTGTCGTCTTTGGAGAGTAAACAATAGTTAAGGACAGGGGCAGTTTTCTACGTCTCTCAGAACAACACTCGTGACAACACTAGCTGTATCTGTAATGAGGTAAGTCGCAGATTTAACTACTCCTTCTCCTTCTATAAAGTATCGACGAGGTTTTTCTCTCGGTCCGCTTTTACTAAAGTCTACATCTCCCAATCTTGCTAAATCCGCTAGATCACTCACTGTAAGATTACCACATTTTAGAACACACTGTGCTCCTGAATCTGCCATAATTCCAGCCATCGCTATCTCCTTACTTATTCTGTTTGTGGGTAGCCAATCCATACACGCGCGTTCTGAAAACATTACCCAAGAAAGACCTATACCTACCATTACTCCGATAAGGTACTTAGAAAGACGATTTAAAAAATTCATACGGCAAAACTACATTAAACTCCCTATCTCTAACCTTAACTTCGTTGTATGATTACAGCATGTGATTTAAAATTTTCATATTCCGGAACAACTTCTTTAGAGTTTCCAGATTTCAAGTGTCAAAGCGGCAATAAGCTATTACTTATTGGAAATTCTGGTAGTGGAAAAACAACTCTTCTTCATTTATTATGCGGCCTGCTTAGGCCTGATTCAGGATCTATGCAAGTTGCCGGTTTAGACATCAATACATTAAGTGACAGAGAACTCGATAAGTTTAGGGGGCGTGAACTTGGAATTGTATTCCAACAATCTCACTTCGTTCAAAGCTTAACAGTTGCAGAAAATATAGCACTTCCCACTATGCTCACGGGGTCTAACATTACTACCGAGGAGTTGAAAGTTCGGACACATGAATTACTCGACAATCTAGGTATAGAGAATAAATTCGACAGTTACCCTAAAGATTTAAGTGTGGGAGAACAACAACGAGCATCAATAGCTAGAGCTCTAGTTCACAAACCATCTGTCGTTTTTGCAGATGAGCCGACATCAGCGCTGGACGATAAAAGCACAGAGTCTGTAATCCGATTACTCGAAGAAGAAACTGAAAAAGTTGGTGCAAGCTTAATTATTGTAACCCACGATTCAAGGCTTAAAACCAGATATAAAGACCGAGTTGAACTTCAACCGCTAACAAACGCCTAATGAGACTATCCTATATAGCAAGGCGCAACCTAGCCGCAAAACCTCTTCAGACTGCACTAAGTGCTATTCTCCTTGCTTTTGGAGTGGGGATGGTGAGTCTTATGATGCTCGCTGAAAAGCAGATGACCGAGCAGTTCGAGAGAAATATTAAGGATATAGATCTCGTCCTCGGAGCTAAAGGAAGCCCACTGCAGCTAATTCTAGCTAATGTTTATCACATCGATGCGCCCACTGGGAACATCTCGCTTGCAGAGGCGGAGAAGGTGATGCGTAATCCATACATAGAATCAGGGATTCCACTCGCATATGGCGACAATTATATGAGTTACCGAATCGTCGGAACGGACGAGTCTTACCCCAACCATTATGGAGCGAAGATTGATGAAGGTTATTTTTGGTCTAAAGCATTCGAAGTAACTATAGGAGCTACAGTGGCGGCAAAAACCGGTTTGGAAGTTGGTAGCACTTTTTTCAGCGCCCACGGATTAACAGACGGTACAGACGTCCATGATGATAAGGCCTTCACTGTTGTTGGAATACTAGAGAAAAGCAATTCCGTAATTGATCAACTGTTACTTACAAGTATAGAGAGTATCTGGGGTGTTCACTCTGAACAAGACGATGAGCTACTTTCACCTGAAGAGCTTTACGCATCGAGAGAGATAACAGCCGTACTCTTAAAGAAACGCAACCCCATGGCAATCCTCACACTGCCTAACCTACTTAGAGAGACTAATATGCAGGTCGCCCTGCCGGCAATAGAAATTAATAGATTAAACCAACAATTTGGAATTGGTGCAGCCACCCTCAGAGCCATCGCGCTTCTGATTATGGCGCTCAGCTTTGCTAGCATATTCATATCTGTTTTTGACAATATGCAGGCTCGCAGGTATGAACTAGCCCTCATGCGAACCATGGGAGGTACACCTGGTACCCTATACAAACTACTGCTTTTAGAAGGCGGACTATTGAGCCTTGGTGGAACCATTCTTGGATTGCTTATCAGTCGAGTAGGTCTATTTATTCTTGCCTCAGCTGTTGAAAATAAATTTCAATACGATCTGGGTAACCTTGGCCTTCTCACGTCTGAAATTTATCTCGCATTAGGAGCTACCTTTGTAGGGCTCATCGCGGCAGCTCTTCCCGCATTCAAAACTCTGCGTTTAGATATTTCGAAAACTCTCTCAAACGAATGATGAATCTAAAAAAAACCAGTACCACCATCCTCAGTTCAAGTTGGATTGTGGGTGCAATGGCTCTGGTCGCTGTTGTTTCTCTCGACTGGAGTAGCATGTGTCATCCTTCCCCTGAAAGCGCCGCTATTAAAGACCAAATCCGCACTGTCCACACAGCAAAAGCCGCATCAACTTCAAATACTATAGCATCAACTTCTATAGAATTTGACAACTGTTCTGAGCTCACTTGGAAAGACTTAACAGATGTTGAATTTAAAGACGTGTATGTAGATGAATTGGATGCCTACTATTGGAAACCCATATTTGGCCCACTTGTAAAAGAATTAGAAGGAGGGGAATTCTATATCACAGGTTATGTTATTCCAGTTGATATTGACGAAGACTTCTATGTTCTCAGTAGATACCCCTTTGCCAATTGCTTTTTCTGTGGTGGAGCCGGCCCAGAAACCGTGATCGACTTACAATTCGAAGGGCACTCTCCCCGAGAATATGCTACCGATGAAAGGTTGTCATTTGCAGGAGAGCTAAAGCTCAATGCGGATGATGTGTACCAGATGAATTACATCTTAGTTGGGGCACATGAGCACACTCCCTGATACGCATCAATCACTTTTGTGATAACTTTTGATTATTTTTCATATGCATTGAACACTATTTTCGGAACTTGTTCGTTGGGGTAAGGTAACAAATAGACCTATTCAAATGCAATGCTAGAATTTTGTAAATCGGTACTCTCTAAAGTCAGTTTTGACCGCGCTTTATTCGCAAAAGAATTGAAGAAAAGTGTTCGTTGGCTCAAAAAATCAGAAATCCAAAACTTAAAAGATTGGTGCCTCAACCGTTATGGCGAGGTGTATGGAGATGTAATTCTCTCCACATTTTCAAACCAAGCCCTCATTGCATGAGGGCTTTTTTCTTGCCTAATGAACTTTAAGTAAACCTATTTCGAAAATGAGAGTCGCAATAATTGGAGGAGGCGCAGCTGGTTTCTTTTCTGCATTTTCTGTTAAAGAACACCACCCAAATTCAGAAGTGACAATATTTGAGAAATCTAATAAACTTCTCTCAAAAGTAAAAGTTTCTGGTGGAGGTCGGTGCAATGTCACCCACGCGTGTTTCAGTCCCAGCCAACTATCCAAGTCGTATCCTCGTGGAGGGAAACACCTTAAAAAAGCATTTTCCGTATTCCAAACTAAAGACACAATTGAGTGGTTTTCTCGGAGAGGAGTCGAGCTAAAAGCTGAGGAAGATGGCAGGATGTTCCCCACTACGGACAACTCTCAAACAATAATTGATTGTTTCCTAAAAGAAGCAGTCCAGAAGAATATAAAAATTCTGGAACAGTCGCCAATTAGAAAAATAGTCCCAGAAAAAGAAGGTTACATATTACACTTAGAGCGTACATCTAAGCATTTCGATAAAGTCATTATCGCAACGGGAGGGAGTCCTAAATTGAGTGGATTTTACTGGTTACAACAACTCGGACACTCAATTTCATCTCCTATTCCTTCGCTCTTCACTTTTAACATTCCAGGCGACCAAGTAAAGATTCTAATGGGCTTAGTCGTCGAAAATGCAACCGTACGTATTCAAGGGACAAAGCTTTCACATTCCGGGCCAGTATTAATAACTCACTGGGGAATGAGTGGACCAGCAATATTAAAACTATCCGCGTGGGGCGCTCGTAAGCTTGCAGAAAACAACTACAAATTTAACATTCAAATAAACTGGTTGTCTATTAAAAGTGAAGAAGCTGCTAACGCAACTATTGACAAGGAGCTTGTTAAGATTAGAAAGAAAAAAATAATTAACGCCTGCCCTTTCGAGCTGCCTAATCGTATGTGGAAATTTTTACTGGAAAAAGTTGGGATAAATCCAGATTCAGTTTGGTTTGAACTTTCGAAAAAAAATCGCAACAAGTTGCTCAACATCTTACTCAACGATATTTACGAGGTTAAAGGGAAAACGACTTTTAAAGAAGAATTCGTCACATGCGGCGGTATAAAACTATCAGATATCAGTATGACATCAATGGAAAGTCGCGTATGTAAAAATCTTTATTTCGCTGGCGAAGTCCTCGATATAGATGGAATAACTGGCGGGTTTAATTTCCAGGGAGCATGGACTACCGGATACATAGCTGGTAAACTTCAATCGTAATTTATCTTACTCTATCTATTCAAAAAGACTCCCAGACCTGGCACTTGGTGTCCGCCCTAGATGTTCAAAAGCTGCCTTAGTTGCTTGTCTCCCTCTTGGAGTTCTCATGAGCAAACCTTCCTGAATCAAAAATGGTTCGTACACCTCCTCAAGCGTTCCTGAATTCTCACCAATTGCAGTAGCAAGTGTAGTCATCCCTACAGGGCCTCCAGCGAACTTATCGATTAGAGCCGTCAAAATTCTGTTGTCCATCTCATCAAGACCCCTCTTGTCAACCTGTAAAGCATCAAGAGCATATTCAGTCACAGAAGATGTAATAGTACCATCACCTTTAATCTGTGCAAAATCTCTTACCCTCCTCAAAAGCGCATTAGCAATCCTAGGTGTTCCCCTACTCCTTGAGGCAATCTCATAAGCTGCAGCAGCCTCATGTTTAATTTGTAATATCCCCGCCGATCTTTCTACAATATCTGTGAGAGTCTTTGAATCATAATATTGAAGTCTAAGATTTATCCCAAACCTTGCTCTAAGTGGTGATGTTAAAAGTCCTGACCTTGTAGTTGCCCCGATAAGAGTAAACGGATTAATATCAATCTGAACGGTGCGAGCATTGGGCCCTGTGTCAATAACTAGATCAATTCTATAGTCTTCCATAGCGCTATATAGATATTCTTCTACAATAGAGCTGAGCCTGTGAATCTCATCAATAAATAAAATGTCATTTTCTTCAAGGCTCGTGAGTAAACCCGCAAGATCACCTGGCTTATCTAATACAGGACCCGATGTGGTCCTGATATTCACACCCATCTCGTTTGCAATAATGTATGCTAAGGTCGTCTTCCCCAGGCCTGGAGGTCCGTGAAGTAGTACATGATCTAGCGCTTCATCTCTCTGTTTTGCAGCAGCAACGAATATCTGGAGATTGTCCATAGCAGCCCTCTGACCAGTAAAATCATCAAAATGTGCCGGTCTTAATACTTGCTCAAATTCACTGTCTGTATTCTGAGAAGAATTGTCTCTCATATCAAAATCTTCATTGGGCTCCATGAGTGCAAGGTAATATAAAAGCAAAAAACCCTTCGAAAAATTCCGAAGGGTTCTTACTATTTTATCTAATATAACATCTAATGACCTACTTCACCCTCTTTAAGTGGTGTAGTCTGAAGAACGAAATCTTCTTCATGAGCAGGATTACTATA
>JABISU010000083.1 GCA_018700255.1 Flavobacteriales bacterium
ATTTTCATCACACCATGACATTACGCTTTCTGAATCGGCCTCACTATCCGCGCCCCGTAATTTGAAATTTACGTGCGCCACCTCAAATCTAGCCCCAATCTTCAACATTGCATTCACGAGGCACATCGAATCTACACCTCCACTACACGCCACAATTACAAGCGCACCATCTGTAACCCCGCATCCAGAGAGGTCATTTTGAAATCGTGTTTTATAGTGATGTTGTAGGTTCATATTGAATCTTCAAATTAGGTCGAATATACAAAGCTATGAGGAATTAATAATTTACAGTTTTAAAGATAGCATCGGCTTTTAGAAGGCATTCTTGGTATTCTAGCTCGGGATCGCTCAAGGAAGTAATAGCTCCTCCAACATTAGACATCAAAATCTTCGAAATAGAGTTGTGATATAGGGATCTGATGAGAACGTTAAAATCAAAATTACCAGAGGGTGAGATGTAACCTATCGATCCGGAATACGCCCCCCTGCCTTCGAGTTCAAGGCGGTCTATGTGTTTCATGGCGGATATTTTTGGTGCACCCGTCATAGATCCCATGGGAAAGGTGGCACGAAGGATGTCAGAAAGTCCTTTTTCTGGAGAAATGCTGCATTCTATGGTGGAAACCATTTGATGTACAGTCTCTAAAGAATAAATGCTGCAAAGATCTGTAACTTCTACAGTCGCTTTTTCAGCGACACGACTGAGGTCGTTTCGAACGAGATCGACAATCATAACGTTTTCGGCTCGTTCCTTTTCACTACTCTGAAGAGCGTGGGCAAGGGCTTTATCTTCTTCTGGTGAGCCACCTCTACGGACTGTCCCTTTTATGGGTTGAGAGATGAGTCGCCCTGCTTCTTTCTTTAAAAATCTCTCCGGGCTTCCGCTCATAATTCGGTATGGCCCACATTGTAAGTATGCGCTGAAGGGGGCTTGGGTTAGCTTTTGTAATCGACTGAAAAGGGGCCAGCTCTTATTTGAAGCGGCTTGGCCTTTGAGGGGCATGCAAAGGTTTAGTTCGTACACGTCGCCTTGTTGGATAAGTCGTTTCACCTCATCTAACGCTTTTAGATATTGAGTTTTACCCCAAGACCAAACCATTTCTCCTTGAATGCCCTCCTGAACTTTACTCTCCCTTTTAATTGACTCAAGAGCTCTTATCATTCGAGGGTCGTCGTCGTCACCACTTAAAATTTCTACAGACGAATCGGAAAATCTAATTACGATTTCAGGTTCCCACCAAGCAACGACGGGATGGCCTAGAGGGCTTGGGTTGCGAGTTTCAAGATGCTCGATCTCGTTTTTCAGATCATAACCAAGCCAACCGAAAGTCCAAGCA
The DNA here is from genome assembly GCA_018700255.1 of Flavobacteriales bacterium. Next base: position 1,338 of record JABISU010000083.1, read on the forward strand.
TTACCCAATTTACTAAAAGCCTCTAGGGTCTCTAGAATACCGGGCTTAGGTTTTTCGAAAATAAGCTCACGTTTTGAACCAAGACCTAAGTAGCAAAAGGCGTTTGGATTTGGGTCAAAAAGTAGTACAACGTGAGATTCACTTTCACAGAGGGAATTTAAATCAGGAACGTGCACTTAGGAATGATCTATTAAATATGAAGTGCTCTATCGCCAGTAGCTGCAAGAGCGGCTTCCTTAAAAGCTTCGGTGAATGTAGGGTGGGCGTGACTCATTCGTGAGATATCTTCGGCGGAAGCCCGAAATTCCATTGCAACGACAGCTTCGGCGATCATATCGGCGGCACGAGGGCCAATCATATGAACCCCTAGAATTTCATCAGTCTCTGCATGAGCTAAGACTTTGACTTGTCCGTCAGTATCCATACTCGCACGAGCACGTCCGCTGGCTTTAAATGGGAAAGATCCAACCTTATAATTCACGTTATCGGCTTTTAAATTCTCTTCGGAACGGCCTACAGATGCAACTTCAGGCCAAGTGTAAACAACTCCTGGGATTAGGTTGTAGTCTATGTGTGGATTTTCACCGTTAATAGTTTCTGCTACAAAGACACCCTCCTCTTCGGCCTTGTGAGCGAGCATTGCGCCTTTAATAACGTCTCCAATAGCATAGATGTGGGGTTGAGATGTGCGAAGATTTCCATCTACTGGAATCATTCCGCGCTCGTCAGTATAGATACCGACGGCTTCGAGGTTGAGACCATCAGTAAACGGTTTGCGTCCAACACTGACAAGGCAGTATTCCGCTTTAAAAGTTAGTTCTTCGCCTTTTTTATTATCAGCCTTAACTGTGACGCTCCGCCCTGCGGCTTTAACCTCTTTTACTCCGGCTTTAAGATGAAATTTCATCCCTAGTTTTTTCAAAGATCGAAGTAGATCTTTTCCGAGAGTTCTATCCATATTAGGAATTAACGCATCCATATATTCGATCACAGTAACTTCCGTTCCGAGACGAGCATATACAGACCCCAGCTCTAACCCGATAACACCCCCCCCTATGACAATTAGGGATTTAGGGAGTTTGGCAAGAGAAAGAGCTTCAGTAGAAGTGATGACACGCTTTTTATCAATTTCGATAAATGGTAGGGAGCTAGGCTTAGAGCCAGTAGCAATAATCACGTTTTTCGCACCGAGATGGTACGTATCACCTTTCGAAGGTGTTACAGAAACGGAGTGAGAATCTACGAAGGCTCCAAGGCCGTGATGAACGTCGATATTGTTCTTTTTCATTAGGAAGTCAATGCCGGCAGTAGTAGCACCTACAACTTCATTCTTACGACTTACCATTTGTGGGAAATCGAGAGATAATGAACCTACTCCGATGCCATGAGCAGCGAATTGTTCTTTTGCAAGGTGATAATGTTCAGAACTGTCGAGTAGAGCTTTCGAAGGTATACAACCTACGTTGAGGCAGGTTCCACCTAAGGTTGAGAACTTCTCGATAATAGCAGTTTTATTGCCAAGTTGGGCAGAACGGATAGCTGCTACGTAGCCTCCAGGACCACTTCCGATAACGATTGCGTCGTACGATTCCATAACAGTTGCAAAATTAGATGCAATTAGGTGCCAAAGGTAGCCAACTCTTGCCCGCTCTGTCGTTTCTTTGTCGGGCATATGTGGTCAAAAATAGCTTCAATTATATTGCGCTACCGTTTTGCGGTGCTTATCTCTCTTGGTGGTATGACCGTTTTTATGGCGACTTACATCCCGAAACTTAGACTTGTCTATGAGTTCGGAGGGTTGTTACCAGAGGATGATTCCACATACATCGACCACATTAAGTTTCTAGAGCATTTTGGGGCAGATGGAAATTTACTCGTTCTCGGAATTGATGACACTAAGATTTTTGATGCAGAAGGCTTCCAGGATTGGTATGATCTTGCTGAAGACATACGTGATGTGAGAGTTGTAGTTGACGGAGTAGAGACTCAAATTATCGACTCAGTTTTCAGTGTTAATCAAACTTTTACAGTTGAGAAGGATACTTCTGATGCGACTTTTAGAGTCGTTCCTTTGGCGCCTGATTTAACCAGAGGTGGTCCCGCTTTAAGCCAAGAAAGGGTAGATGAAATATACTCTCAAGTGAGGAACTTGCCATTCTATGATGGAGTACTTTTCTCTAAAAAGTCAGATGCGACACTGATGATGGTCTTTATCGACCCAGTACTTTTCAACTCTGAAGATAGAGGGACTGTAGTTGAGGATATTACAGCTCTTGCAGATAAATGGAGCGAGGAAACAGGGATGAAAGTCTACATTAGTGGACTTCCCTTTGTTAGAATCCAAATGACGAGAAAAGTCAAAGGCGAGATAGGTTGGTTTATTGCTGCAGCGCTTTTAGTTACGTTCTTGCTCTTACTTATTTTCTTTAGGAACTTTATTACGGCGCTGGTTTGTTTGAGTGTAGTGTCGATAGGTGTTGTTTGGTCTACTGCATCGATAGCATTATTCAACTTCCCCATCACACTTCTTATGTCTCTTATCCCTCCTTTGATTATCGTTATTGGAGTGCCGAATTGTATATATCTGGTGAATAAATATCATGCGGAATTCAAGAAGCATGGGAATAAGGCGATGGCTTTACAAAGGATGATTACAAAGGTGGGGAATGCGACACTACTTACGAACATCACGACTGCATTGGGTTTTGCGACTTTTATGTTCACTGAGAGCAGCATATTGAAGGAATTCGGAACTATCGCGGCTCTTAATATTTTAGCGGTTTTCGTGATTTCCATAACTTTAATCCCAACTCTTCTTACTCTTATACCTTCTCCAGCTGAACGCCAAACTTCCCATCTAGATCGCAAATGGGTTTTCAAAGTCGTACAGATATTTATACATCTCGTTCAAGACAGAAGACGACTTGTGTATCTCTTAACTGTTACCGTTTTAGGACTTTCCATTGCTGGGATGGTGCAGATGAAGACGACGGGAAATATCGTTGATGACCTCCCAGACAATGGTAGAGTCCAGACTGATTTGGCTTGGATTGAGGAGAATTTTAATGGGGTAATGCCCTTTGAAATGCTTATTGATTCTGGGGAAGAGGGAGAAGCATTGTCACTTGACAACCTTAAGAAGATAGAACGTATGCAGAACTTGCTTGCGGAATATCCTGAGTTTAGCAGAAGTATGTCTGCTGTAGATGCTACTAAATTTGCTATGCAGGCTTTAAATAATGGCAAGCGAGCGGGTTACCGCCTTCCGATTTCTAGCAGAGAGAAGATGACGCTACGCTCATATACTCGTAGAACGGAGAAGAAAGCTCAAGAAATCGAGAACGCCTCTAGTGTTTTAAGGAATTTCCTCGATTCATCTAAAACTATTACCCGTATTTCTGCTCAAATTGCCGATATCGGCACACTTGAAATGGATGCCTTAATGGAAGATTTACGTCCTCGTATGGACTCGATATTCCCCAAAGCTAAGTTCGACTTGACTTTGACCGGTACGAGTATTGTATTACTTGAGGGGACTCACTATCTCATAAAAAACCTAGCAATCAGTATTTCCCTCGCTATCATTCTTATAGCCCTTTTAATGGCGCTTCTATTTACCTCGGTCCGAATGGTGTTTATTGCTCTGCTTCCTAATATCATGCCCCTGCTATTTACTGCCGGAGTAATGGGTTGGACGGGCATTCCGATAAAGCCATCTACCATTCTAGTGTTCTCTATCGCCTTCGGAATTTCGGTTGATGATACCATTCACTTCCTTGCCAAATACAGGCAAGAACTAACTCGCTTAGACTGGAATATCAAGAGAGCGGTAATCCTCGCAGTTGAAGAAACAGGAGTTAGCATGATGTATACTTCTATAGTTCTCTTTTGTGGGTTTATGATGTTCTCAATGTCTGAATTCGATGGTACTCGCTCGCTAGGAATCCTTGTAAGTGTAACTCTTTTTGTAGCTATGTTCGCTAACCTCATCCTCCTCCCGTCCTTATTACTTAGTTTCGAGAAGTTCGTTACCACGAAATCCTTCCAAGAGCCTATGATGGAGTTAATCGACGAGGAGAATGATATTGAACTTGAGGAATTAAAGGTACAATTAGGGCTCACTCCAGGTAAAGGTGAGGAGTCGCATGAAGATTTAGTAAAACGCCGTAAATTAGACTCATGAAAGGGATCATTTTAGCTGGAGGAAGCGGCACTCGACTTTGGCCACTTACGAAAGCAGTGAGTAAACAGCTCATGCCTGTCTTCGATAAACCTATGATTTACTACCCTATTTCGACGCTTATGTTAGCCGGGATAAGAGAAATTTTAATAATTACGACCCCTGAAGATTCAGATGCTTTTAAAAAGCTTTTGGGTGATGGGCGTCAGCTAGGATGCACTTTCGAGTACGCTGTGCAGGAAGTTCCTAACGGTCTCGCTCAAGCATTTGTGATAGGCGATGAATTTATAGGGGATAGCAATGTAGCGCTAGTTTTAGGAGACAATATCTTCCATGGAAATCATTTTGGACGCCAAATGCGCTCCAATATTTCCACAGACGGCGCTCTCATATACGCTTACTATGTTCGTGACCCCGAGAGGTACGGAGTGATAGATTTCGATGAGGAAGGCAATGCTATAAGCTTGGAGGAGAAACCCACTAATCCTAAATCTAATTTCGCTATTCCAGGCCTATATTTCTACGATAATAACGTTGTAGAGATTGCAAAAAAGCTCAAGCCAAGCGCTCGTGGAGAGTATGAGATTACAGATATAAACAAAGCATATTTAGAACGAGGTAAACTCAAGGTCAGTAAGCTCAATAGGAATATGGCCTGGTTAGATACAGGAACACACGAAAGTCTTCACGCAGCCTCGCAATACGTCCAGGTAGTAGAACAAAGACAAGGTCTTAAAATCGGCTGCATCGAAGAAGTTGCATGGAGAATGGGCTACATAAGCGATTCTGAATTGAAGGAGCTCGCAGACCCACTACGCAAAAGCGGATATGGAGATTACCTGCTTGCTCAAATAGCAAAAAAGTCCAGATAAATGAAGGAGAAATAGGATGTCAACATTAACCCTTTATGAAAAATTTAATGCGGGACTTAATAAGTTTCTATCTGAATTTCCATCCGACGGACTTTACGCACCGATTCACTATCTGTTAAATATTCACGGGAAACGTATTAGACCACTTTTAGCTCTTTCTGTTTGTGAAGCTGAGGGCTCTTCGATTGAAAAAGCTATGCCAGCAGCGATCGCAGTTGAGTTGTTTCACAACTTCACTCTTATGCACGACGATATTATGGATAAAGCTCCCCTTAGGAGAGGGCAATTGACGGTGCACAAAGTTTATGGTGAAGACGCGGCTATTTTGAGCGGTGACGCGATGTTTGCTCTGGCAAGTATTTCACTGGAAGACGTTAACGAAAGTGATCTTCTCGAAATATTAAAGATCTACAATAGAACATCTCGTGAAGTTTGCGAAGGCCAGCAATTGGATATGGAGTACGAGAAATTGAACGATGTAACGATAGAACAATATCTTGAGATGATTCGTCTAAAAACCTCAGTTTTATTGGCTTGTTCATGCGCGATGGGGGCTATTTCTGCGGGTGCTTCTAAGGACAGGGTTGAGCTTTGGTATAAGTTTGGAGAACAAACAGGCCTTGCATTCCAAATCCAAGACGATCTTCTAGACACTTTCGGCAATTC
>JABISU010000161.1 GCA_018700255.1 Flavobacteriales bacterium
GGCTATTGCGGGATAGGTGCTGTCATAATCCAGTTGGATAAGAACTGCAGGATTATTGACATTCCTACTTTCACCCATGAAGAGAACATAGAAGACTTTCTTCCAAAGTTCCCTTGGATCAATCATCATCTGATCACATTCCTGTGTGATGGCAGGATCACCAATCACTTTATTGGTGCAGATGTAGAAATCGATGTTCCGACATTTGACGATGCCGAGTTCAATGATGACTACACCATTGAAGATGACAGCAATGAACTAAAGAAAGCCACCAATGAGATATTCTTAGAAGCTCATGAATGCTTTGCAAATGAGGAATATGAGAAAAGCGAGGAGCTGTTAAGTAAAGTGATAAGGGAGAATCCTCTCTATAGCAGAGCCTACAGTTCACTTAGTGTGATCAGAGCCGATCAGCAGCGTTTAGCCGATTCTGTGCAGCTGTCCCTTGATGCCTTAAGTATCAACCCCAGGAACTTCAGAGCCATCTACAATCTGGCTTATGCACTGTACTACGGCTGGCATGAAAAGGATGCACGATGGTTCTTCAAGCGATGTGTTGAGTACCAGCCTGACTATGAAGGTGGTCTTAATGGCATTGAACTAACTAAAGAGCAGAGCTAAGGTATTTGGGCAGGGGCGTTTTTGTTTATAGGAGTTTAATGTGTAAATTTCATTATGAAACGCCTCTGGCTCATATTAACCTTTATCATTTTAATACAATCTGATACCTTTGTTGTTTTCGATGAGCAAAGGGTTAATTGGTTTAATTCGCTTGTAGAAGGCACATATGTTGATGGTAATAATTCAACAATTATAAAGAAAAACGAAAGTGGCAACATTATCATAAAATCTATAGCAGGAACATCGTTTTGCTCTATGGAATATGATTCAACTGGCAGTTTAGTTATGCAATGGACTGGAATAATTTTAGCATCTAAATGAAATGCATTTGGGTTAAACCAAGGAGAATTTGGTGGGTATACACTTAATACAAGGTGATATAACTGAATTAGATATAGACTGTATTGTTAATGCAGCAAATGAAAGATTACAACCAGGAGCTGGAGTATGTGGAGCGATACACAAAGCAGCTGGGTCAGAATTAGGAAAAGAATGTAGGAAGATAGGTCATTGTGGTATTGGAGAAGCAAGAATCACAAAGGGCTATAATCTAAATGCCAAACATATCATACATACGGTTGGACCTATTTGGCGCGGAGGGAAAGAATACGAAAATCAGTATCTTTTTAATTGCTATAAAAAATCACTTTTGTTAGCAACCCATCATCAAATTAAATCTATCGCTTTCCCAAATATCAGTACGGGTATTTATGGTTATCCCAAAGACCAAGCAGCACAAATAGCTATTGCGGCTGTTAAATCTCACCAAAAATCCCCCCGTAAACTTGAAGATGTTATTTTTTGTTGTTTTGACAAGGAAAACTATGGCATATACAGTGAGCTTTTAGAGAACACTAATATTTGGCTTGAAATAGAAGAAGAATTAATTAAAATCGCTGGAAACCAAGTCTTTGAACTTGGAGAAGCATAATAAATGAAACGCCTCGGGCTCATATCATGAATTAAAGCGGAACAAAACTAACTCTTTAGAGGTTTATAAATTGAACTAAGGAGGTTTGTGCACTGGCACAGCCTCCTTTTTTTTTACAATAACTTTAAAGGAGACCAGATGGAATCAATCGATATACTTCAAATCATAGCTGAGTATCAATGGACATTACTTTTTAGCTTTACTCAATTAAGGAAGAAACATGATTAACCAGACTTTAAAACTATCTCTAGTGTTTAGTATCACCTTTATTAGCTGCACGAACCCACTCTATTATGATTCAGAACCGATTATGGTCGTAAAGAGTAAGCAAGAAATAAATGATTACTTTATAAAGAATCATGATAACCTTAATCAGATTGAAGGTATGTGGTCATTAGGAGTAATAAGAACTCTTTATAAATATGGTAAAAGAGTTGCATCTGAATCAGAGCTTCATCGTGTGGGTTTAGCCATCATAAAAGAAGGTGATTTATTTCGAGTGTATGATGTGAATGGAGAGGCAACCGATTTTATAGCCACCTTCAATGAAACAGATGAATTAGATAACTATGATTATCAATGTTATTTTACTGAAACCAATGATTTGGTTAAGGCTATCGCCAGATTTAGCGGTGATTTATTTCTTAGATATGAATATGATGCACCTAAAGGAATTATGATGAAGTACTATTACAA
>JABISU010000074.1 GCA_018700255.1 Flavobacteriales bacterium
CACATACCCCACTGGTTACTGCCGCTAACAGAACCGTAGTCAACATCACTGAAAAAACCATCAGGACCTTGATACAGAACGTGAAGCATCTCACTTTCGTCAAGTACGACAATGTCATCAAATCCATCCCCATCCATATCTGTGAATCCAACACAACCTCCACTGTGGTATTCAGCAGGGAGAAGAGCAGCGCCGTTTGTAAAAGTTTGGGCTAATAGCGGGCTAAATGCTACGCTAATAAAAGCTATAGCAATAAATGTCAGTAAATTACGCATTGTAGTAGGTTATTTTTTTCAAAACAGGTTCTGCAAGTTAATACAAAAATGTAGTTCTTATATTAAATCATAATGGAATTAACTTTGCTATATGATCTCAGGTGGCACAGTAGCATTTCATACGCTTGGTTGTAAACTCAATTTCAGCGAAACTTCGACTATTGCAAGGCAGCTGTCCGAAGGTGGATTTGCACGTGTAAACATAGACGAATCTCCAGACGTAGTAGTGATAAATACTTGTAGTGTTACAGACAATGCCGATTCTAAATGTCGCAATTTCGTACGCCGGTCACTTAAGTCTAACCCCATCGCTTACATCGTAGTAATCGGATGCTACGCCCAACTCAAACCCGTGGAAATTGCTGCGATTGATGGTGTCGACCTTGTACTTGGCGCAAATGAGAAATTCAATCTGCCCTCGATGCTAGTAGACCTGTCTAAGAAAGCCTCAGGTCTCGGTGAGATTCGCGTAGGCGAAATTAAAGAAGTGCGGGACTTCATTCCCGGATTCTCAAGTGGCGACAGAACTAGAACGTTCTTAAAAGTTCAGGATGGATGTGACTATTTCTGTGCCTTCTGCACGATACCACTAGCCCGCGGACGATCTCGTTCAGGCACAATTGCTCAAACTCTCGATTCTGCTCGCGATGCAATCAAAAGGGGAGCTAAAGAAATCGTTTTAACAGGAGTAAATATAGGAGATTTCGGCAAAGCAAATGGAGAATCTCTGCTCGACCTCATTAAGGAACTCGACAAGTTAGAGGGAGGAATCGAGCGATACAGAATCTCAAGCATAGAGCCAAATCTACTGTCAGAAGACATCATAGATTTCGTTGCAAAGTCTACTAAATTTATGCCTCATTTTCACATTCCACTGCAATCTGGATCCGACGAAATCCTATCTGCTATGAGGCGTAGATACAGATCTGAATTATATCGTTCTCGAGTAGATTACATCCGTAAAAAAATGCCACATGCTGGAATTGGTGTTGATGTAATTGTGGGATTCCCTGGAGAGTGTGACTCGAGCTTTAAACAAACTTATGACTTTCTTAATTCTCTTAATATTAGCTATTTACATGTATTTACATATAGTGAACGTCCAAACACAACAGCACTCAGAATCGACGATGTTATTCCAGTTCAGACAAGGCAAAACCGGAATAAAATGCTAAGGATTTTAAGCCTTAAAAAACAGCGGGAGCATTATGAAAATTTCATCGGAGGCACATCAAAAGTACTTATCGAATCTTCAGAAGAAGAAGACCTCATATTCGGATACACACCGGAATATGTTCGTGTTGCTGTAAATTTGAATACTGTATCTAGAAACACCACTACCTCGCTACTTCTCAAAACCATCAACCCTAACGGGTTCGTCCTTGGAAGCGTAAATTAATAATCAATGTACCCAAATTTATACTTCGCATTACAAGATCTGACAGGACTCGATTTCCCTTTCTTAAAATTAGTCAACAGCTTCGGGTTTTTTGTTGCCATGGCATTCTTAATCGGTGGATACTTTATCCGCCTAGAATTCATCCGCCTAACTAAATCTGGAGTTTTCACCCCAAACAAAATCCAATCTCTTCAGGGACTTCCAGCAACGCCTACAGAAATAATCTCTCAAGCCTTTATAGGATTTATTTTCGGTTGGAAATTTTTATACCTCGCAATCAATGCTGGAACTTTGTTTAGTGGAGGCTCTCTACCTCAAACACACCTGTTTTCCTCGGAGGGGAGTATCCCCCTAGGTATAATCCTTGCTGTATTGTTAGGTGGATGGCGTTACTACGAGGGGCGTAAAAACGCTCTTCCCGAACCTAGAATGGAAACCACAGAAGTAGCGCCCTCTGAGCACGTAGGAGGAATACTTACCGTCGCTGCAATAGGTGGCATACTCGGAGCCAAGCTTTTCCATCTCATCGAATATCCAGAGCAATTCATAGCCTTCTTTAAGAACCCAAGCCTTAACGCTTTCATTGGAGGATTAACCATATACGGCGGACTCATCATTGGTGGATTGAGCGTCTATGCGTACGCCCGACACTACAAACTCAAGTTCCTAAATGTTGC
>JABISU010000295.1 GCA_018700255.1 Flavobacteriales bacterium
AATGAATGTGAGTGCTCGATAGACACGCCTAGGAGCATCACGGTGATGGCGATAGACAATTTGCCTTGCGAACTTCCGAGAGACGCCTCGAAAGGGTTTGGGCGCGATATGTTAGACCACGTCATTCCTTTACTGATTGAAGGCGATAAAGATGGCATCCTTGCAGGAGCTCGGGAAACTGGTCTAGATGGGGAGTTGTGTGAAAAATACAAGTATCTTCAGGAATACGTCAAAGGAGACTACTGAGCCACGAAAGCGTAGCTGAGGGTTCCCTCTTGACGTCTCGGGGCACTCGAGAGAGGAAGGAATTCCGATGCGAGGGCAGAACGTAGGGCGGCTAGGGCAAAGCAAGATCCGTCGGAAGCCCCAGAAACGAGCTCGGCAGAAAGAACTTCACCGGAAGCGCTTACTGAGATATTTACAACGATGTCTGCACGTCCCTTACATTTGTAACCTGGCACGTCTAAGTGGCGGGGACTTCGAGCGTCGAGGTCGAACCTGACTGTAACTCGCCCCTCATACTGCTTATCCCAATCATCCATCGTGTCAATTTCTCTCTGAGAATCTTCTGCGGACTCAGGAACTCCCACCGTTTCGAAATCTATCTCTTCAGAAGAAAGTCGCTCGAATTCAGAAGACTCTAGGTCGGCGAGTTCAGAGGCTACCGCCGCTTCGAGGGCGGCTAACTCAGAGGCAGAAAGCCCTGTAGACCTCGATTCTGATGAGGTTTCTGCAGAGGCGTCAGCCCGCAAATTGGAGATGCGTTCGTTGAGTTTTTCACGGAACAACTCCTCTAGGGATTTTTCTGACTCAGGGAGTTCAGAAGGGTCGAAAAATTCTATCGAAGTAAACTGCTCTGAGAGAGGAGTGGTATCGGAAACCGTAATCTGAGTAAAGATAAAAAGAGTTACAGCATGAACCGCAAGGGTATAGATAACTGCTTTACTGACTCCGGGTGACATATCTATTATCAGGGGATTTAATCATGAACATACGTCGTCTCTAAACGCCAAATAGCGGATGTTATACTCACCCCCTCTCGGAAATAGTATGTCCCAGTCTTCATCATCACTTTTCTGTAGTGGATTACTTTGTCGCCAGATCTGATTGTACGTTCGATGACGATTCCATTTTGGATTTTATAAGAGCTCTCATATAAACCCTGTGGAAGGTCAACATCTGAATCTGATAAATAAGGCTCCCCATTTGCTGTTTGAGCAGTTCCATCGCTCAGATCGTAGGTTCTCACAACGGCATCGTAATTGCCCGATTCCGCATCAACCCTACGTTGGTCTAAATTACCTTTCTGCCTACTGATCTTGTCGTGAATCTGTGACTCCACATCCTGCACCTTTAACTTGTGAGCCGCGGCATCTCCCTCATACATCTCCCCCACTTCCTGACTTACAGAGTGGTCGTAATCCTTGACTACAGAGAAAAGCTCATTGCGCCTATCCATAATCGCCCTGGCGTTGGATCTCGCTTCCGAATCGCTGATTTTAGAATTTTGAATCAATAACTCCAATTCCTCTTGTTCAAGCCTTTGCCTTTCACGTGCATCCTCCTCACGGGCCTTTAAAGAATTGTTCTGAGTCTTGACACGGTCAGCCAATTCCTCTGCTATAGCAATTCTATCTGACTTTAATGCATCTTTATAATACTGTTCTGCCTCATCAGGCTGATTCGATGAACTTACTGCTAAAAGAGCCGCGCGCTTCGCATCTGCCTCTTCTTGAGCTTGTCTCTCATCAGCTTCAGCCCTGTCTTTGTTCTCTGACTCTTCTAACCTATCTCTGCGCTCGGCATCCTCAGATTCCCTCCTCACCTGTTCTTCAAGAGCTCTATTCGCAGCTTCCTCATCTCTTGAGTCGGCAGCGGCGGCGGCAGCAGCAGCAGCAGCGGCAGCATCGGCAGCGGCAGCATCGGCAGCAGCAGCATCGGCAGCAGCATCGGCAACTAGGTCGGGAACTGGGTTGGGAACTGGGTCGGGGTTTAAGTCATTCGCAGAAGCGGCGGCGGCAGCAGCTCGCCTGGCATCGGCTTCTTCTTGGCGCCTTCTAGCATCTTCTTCGTCGGCCAACTTTTCAGCATTCTCCTTAGCTAATGCTTCTGCAGCAGCGGCCTCCTCGGCAGCACGAGCAGCTTCTTGTGCATCATTGTCTTCCGCTAAAGCATCAAGCTTAGCCCGAGCCTTATCCCTCTCAGTTATTGCTTCCTCTTCATCTGGTATGAGTGTTAATGCTTCGTCAAAATGAGCGAGAGCTTCTTGCCATTTTTTCTTCTTCATGGCATTTTCACCTGCCTTCATAGCCACATCGAAAGCTCGTTTGTTTTTCGAGCGATTTTCCTCAATTGCAAGGAGTCTATTGTGTTCATTTTCGATGCGCAATTTCATGCGATCTGTGTGGTCTAAATCAAACTTAAATTTTCCCGAGTTTATATCGTACATACCCATTCCAATAGGTGTGTCAAGTATAGAAATATCGAAGCCTTCTATATTCTTAAACAAGGCCATATCAAGGTCAAATCCAAATCCACCAACAGCCTCCCCTTCAGGAATTTCACTTACATCTAGTACTACTTTCTTAGAAACGAATCCATCGCGCTCATATTGAAATGTGTAGCTGTGCCTGATAGGTAACTCTATAGAATACCCCGCGTTCTTATCACCTTCTAGCCTTTCGAACTCTACTCCATCTTGGAAAATCACAATTTCACACCCAGGAAGCTTGCGGCCAGAACCCTCATCTTTGATGGTTCCAGAAACTTGGAGAATGGCGTTTGCTTGGGCTAATGAAGCGCCTATTGCTACTGCAAAAAATATACTTAAGACAAGAATTTTTCTAGCTGCTAGAACAGAAAACTTAGGGAATATCATAATGTAAAAATACAAGAATGTAACCTTATCTGTCGCACACTCGTAAACAATTATATCATGAAAAAAATCAATTCAACCCTCAGCAGCCTTTTGATGTTGCTCGTTTTTATTATTTGCGTTCCATCTACAGGTCAATCACAAACCTTAAGTGCAACCTCCGGATCTATTAATTTAGGAAATTCTAATCTTGTTATGAACGGAATTTCTTTAAGTCAGGATGTAACTGGTTTTCTCAGCGTAGGCATTGAGAGAATAGGTGGACAATCTGATATAGGATCCCTAAGGATGACAAGCTCTTCGTTGAGGATTTCCCCTTTGAATTTTAACACGTCTGCTGTGCGACCATGGATTGGAGCTGGAGTATGCTATAGTGCTTTGACTCCCGAATTTGCAGATAGAAGCACAAAGTCGGATTTGGCTTTAAATAAACAAACCCGAATAACAATTCCATTTAGTGCAGGACTAGATCTTCAGCTTTCTGATAGATTTAACACCTCAATTTCAGTTACAAACCACATGGGTAAACATAGCACGTATGATGATCCGCAAAGAGTTTATGAGGCTAAGACCGCTAGCACAGGTACCATTATTACAGCCATACAGGTGGGCTTAGCATTTAAGATTATTAACACAGCAATGAATAATCGAGCTAGATCGAATTACAAATATGTAGAAGAAGTTAAGAATTCTATCAATCAGGAAATACCTGTATTGTATGTAGACACAAAAGGATCAGTAGTTAGTGAAGAAGAGTGGAATAATCTTTTTCCAGCACTTGGAGATCCAGACACCTACGCTCTCGACCACGAAGTTATTGTTTCTCAATATTCAAAAGAAGATTATAAGAAAATGATAAAAGCGTCTGAGAAGAAAATTGAGATGTATGAAAAAGACGCTGTTGAGAGTGTTAATGCCTCGATACTTTATCATATGCTACAAGATAAGAAGTCTAATAAGAAAGATAAATAATTGGGACTAGCAGAAGGGGCCTAAATAAGGGTCGTAATTTTTTCAGCTACAGATATAGCAACCTTTCGTCCGTCCATAGCCGCAGATAAAATACCTCCGGCATAACCTCCACCCTCTCCACATGGGTATAACCCCTTTAGCTCAGGGTGCTCGAGCGTGATTTTATCTCTTGGAATTCTAACCGGGCTACTAGTTCTTGACTCTGGAGCGACCACAATAGCATCTTTGTGAATAAACCCGCGAAGCTTCCTATCGAACTCTATAAATCCCTTCCTTAAAGACTTTACTACCAACTTAGGTAGCAACCTATTTAGATCAACTGGTGTTACTCCAGGCAAATATGAGCACTCTGGAAGGTCTCTTGAAGGCCTACCATCCACGAAGTCGGTAAGTCGTTGGGCTGGTGCAGCCTGAGTACTTCCGGCAGCTTCCCAACAAGCTCTCTCAACCATAGTCTGGTACTGCATCGCAGCTAAGGGGCCGCTAAATCCAGCTGCTTCCCAAACAGCATTATCAATTGTAACCACCATTCCTGAATTGGCAAATGGGCTATTCCTTTTCGAAGGAGACCATCCATTAGTCACTATTTCTCCAGGGCTAGTAGCACAAGGCGCTATGATTCCACCTGGGCACATGCAGAAACTATGAACGCCCCGACCCTCTATCTGAGTTGCTAAATTATACGAAGCAGCAGGCAATCTCTCTTCATCAAGTAAGTTCATCCTCGATTCCCCATGATACTGAACGGTATCCACAAACGATTGGGGATGCTCAACCCTGACGCCTAACGCAAAGGGTTTTGCTTCTACTTTAATTCCATTATTTACGAGCATCTCGAAAATGTCCCTCGCACTGTGTCCAGTAGCTAAAATCACCGATTCACATGAACGTTTTTCTGTCTCACCACCCGATTCTAATTCCACTCCTACTACTTGGCTGTTTTCAGTAACTATGTTTGTCAACTTAGTGTTAAACAGAACTTTACCGCCAGAGTTCTCAATGGTCTCTCTAATAGACGTTATGATGGCTGGAAGCTTGTTCGTCCCTATGTGCGGGTGAGCATCCACTAAAATTGATTCGGGCGCACCGTGCACAACTAGCCACTCTAAAGCCTCTTTTAAATGCCCTCTCTTTTTCGATCTGGTGTACAGCTTACCGTCAGAATACGTCCCCGCTCCACCATCTCCGAAACAATAATTCGAATCTGGATTAACCAAGTGATCTTTCGTTAGGGAAGCTAGGTCGCGACGACGCTCTCTAACTTTTTTACCCCTCTCAATGACTATAGGCTTTATACCCTGTATTATAAGCTCAAGAGCAGCGTATAAACCAGCTGGACCACTACCTATAATAAAAACCTCTGGGGCATCACTTACATCTTGCCAAACCCAATCCTCTATCTCATTCACTGGCTCAGGAACACCCTCGCCGCCAGCTTCAACTGTTAGCTGCATAACTACAGGTATTTTACGCGCATCTATACTTCTTCTAATTACACGCACCCAAGCTAAAGCGTCATCTTGAAGACCCCAACTCTCCTCTGTAGCAATTCGAAGCAAATTCATATCCACAGCCTCATCAGGAGTTACTCTCACCTGACCTTTAAAAACTCCATGTTCGTTTTGCTCCATTATACGAAGATATCTACTTTAGGCTGCGTACATTCGTACTGCCATGGAAAAAACTACAACGGAATTCCCACAAAATCCACTTCTATTCGACCCTGAAGGAATGGATAGATCTGAGGTGCTGGCACTGTACGAAAAGCTACTTCTCCCTAGAATGATAGAAGAAAAGATGCTCTCTCAGCTTAGGCAGGGGAATATCTCAAAGTGGTTCAGTGGAATAGGCCAAGAAGCGATATCCGTCGGAGTAGGAGCAGCTATGCCAATAGAGGATTGGATACTTCCAATGCATAGAAACTTGGGGGTTTTCACCACAAGAGGTATTCCTTTAGATAGGCTTTTCGCACAGTTTAAAGGAAAAGACCACGGCTTTACAAAAGGACGGGATAGATCTTTTCATTTCGGCTCTTATGAGCATAAAATTTGTGGGATGATCTCTCACCTAGGGCCACAACTCGGAATAGCTGATGGAATCGCCCTTGCAAATAAACTCGATAACTCTGGAAAGGCAACCTTCGTTTTTACAGGTGATGGTGGAGCGAGCGAGGGAGATTTTCACGAAGCTGTGAACGTAGCTACTGTTTGGCAACTACCTGTAATTATAGGAATTGAGAACAACTCATGGGGGTTATCAACGCCATCTAAGGAACAATTCAGGTTTGAACACTTTACCGACAAAGCAATCGGATACGGAATTCCCGAAGAAGACGCCATTCAAGTGGATGGAAACGATGTGCTCGCAGTATACAATACGGTGCGTCGATGCGTTAAATCTTTACGCGAACGACCTCGTCCTATAATACTGGAATTCAAGACTTTCAGAATAATGGGGCATGAAGAAGCTTCAGGCACAAAATACTACCCTGAGGGGCTGATTGACAAGTGGAAGACTATAGATCCAATAAATAGACTCACGAAGCATCTCAAAGCAAATGGTGGGCTTAGAAATGAGGAGGAAACTGAGATACGTAGCAGGCACAAGCAGACTATTTTAGATGGACTGAAGATTTCATCAGACCTCCCTGACATCGAAGTTGATGTACTCGAAGAGCTAGGAGATATATTCGCTCCAGGAACCCCTTCAGAAGTAGCTCCTACAACAAAGGGGCGCGAAATAAGAATGATAGACGCCATCCAAGAAGGATTAGGCATGAGCATGGAGAAAAACCCCAGCATGGTTTGTATGGGACAAGATATTGGGGCTTACGGAGGCGTATTTAAGGTGACGGACGGGTTTGTAGATCGATTCGGAAAAGAAAGAGTACGAAGTACACCACTTTGCGAGTCTGCTATTGTAGGAACTGCCATGGGACTGAGCATCAGCGGGCGCAAGTCCATGATGGAGATGCAGTTCGCAGACTTCGTTACATGCGGCTTTAACCAAATCGTAAACAACCTCGCTAAGATCCATTGGCGCTGGAGCCAATCGGCTGACATAGTTGTTAGAATGCCGACAGGAGGAGGAGTTGGAGCTGGCCCATTTCACTCACAAAGCATAGAAGCTTGGTTCTTCCACGTTCCAGGACTTAAAATAGCCTACCCCTCTACCCCTTATGACGCTAAGGGGCTTTTGAGAATGGCCGTAGAAGATCCTAACCCAGTCCTATTTTTCGAACATAAAGCATTGTACAGGAGCCTAAGTGGACTCGTCCCTGAGGAGGATTACACAATCGAGTTTGGAAAGGGAAGGATAGTGAGAGAGGGAACAGACGCAACGATTGTAACCTATGGAATGGGAGTAAAATGGGCGGAAACCGTTTTAGACGATCATCCAGAGTGGTCCGTGGAGCTTATAGATTTAAGAACGCTTGTGCCTTGGGATAAAAAATTGGTTTCTGAGAGCGTAAGCAAAACTGGGAAAGCATTGGTACTTCATGAGGCTACCATGACCGGGGGGATTGGCGGAGAAATCAGTGCGGTTATACATGAAAATTGTTGGCGCTCGCTTGATGCTCCGGTAGTAAGAACGGCAAGCTTAGACACACCTGTTCCGTTCGCATCTGATCTTGAAAGAGAGTTTATGGCCAATTGTAGACTTGATGCCGATTTAAAATCCCTATTAAATAGATAGGAATAAATTTTGAAACATAAGGGTTTAAGCGTATATTACTTGTTATGCCATTACACTTTGATAACGTACGAAAAGCTGTTCACGCAATGTTAAATGACGTTGTGGAGCAGGGTTTCAAGCATTCTCTGGAATTCCCTAATGACAGCGAGAGTGCTCACAAGATTATTGAAAACGCCAACACATCTCTAACGGATATCATAAATTTTGCTCGGAAGGATAACCTGATGCATAACGCCGATGTTAAACAGGAGGCCTTCAGACACACCATTAAACAAGCTGAAAAGACAAGCCTTAAACTCTTATCCGAAATTCAACAAATGCGTAGACATCAAATTATGACAAAGCATAAATTGAAAAAGAGCGACTTGGTCACAAAATGACATTCCTAGGGCGATTTGCACCTAGGCAATTGACGCTTACTTTTTTGCCTTCGACCTGCGTGCTTGTCTAGCTGAAGAAGGAGACCCGCCACGTCCACCTACTGCTGTTCTAGCTCCCCCACCCTTGATAGCATCTTCAACCATTTTAATATCTTTAGCTAGAACTCCTTTTGTGTCTAGGCGTTTAGCATCCTTTAAAAACATCGTCGCTTCGCGGACTTTACGCTTCGCACTGGCACAAACGGCGAGATTCAATTTTGCAGCTGCCTCATCGTGTCCCTGACGAAGACCTAAGCGCACAGCTTCCCTTAAAAACCTTTCCGCGATATTCATATTCTCCTCCATAGTTAAGCTTCCCATTAAAAAATTGTAGTATCCTCTTTGCCTAGGCCAAAGCTGATTTGTCTTTATTCTCACTAACCACTTCCTTGCTTCGGGCATCTTTTGCTGGCGAAGGTTTACGAACGCCATTACCATGCGCATGCTGCGAAGGGTAGTGAGGGTTAAGATAATTGTAAGGAAAGTCATTCCTATTGCAGACCCTGTTTGGGCTACTGAATAGAGATAAATTGTGTACAATAAACTTGATAAAGCAATTAGAATTTTTATGAGCCTAGTGAGCATGGTCGGGTTTACCTTTGTAAATATTAGAAGTGTAAATTTAGTAAGTATGAACTGGAAACACCTGACAAGCATCGATGATTTAGACACTGCGATTGTATCATCTGAAAACAGAACAGTAGTTTTATTCAAACACAGCACTCGTTGCTCTATTAGTCGCATGGCTCTCAAGATGTTTGAGTCGGATTGGGATGAATCTTTAGCTGAAGTGGACGCTCACT
>JABISU010000296.1 GCA_018700255.1 Flavobacteriales bacterium
GGGGATAATCATCTCTGATGCAAAGTCACGATTGATTAGATTTGTAGATAATATTTCTGCAAGCATCATGAACCGTATTTTATCGGCGTTTTTACTAATAATTGGGTGTTTTAATTTCACCTCGCTCTCTTTTGCCCAAACCCCTTGGTCTTTACAAAAATGCATTAATCACGCATTTGAGCACAATCTTCAGATTAAACAAAGCAACTTGGGTAATGACCAGGCAGATATAGGGCTTCTCAGCGCTAAAGGTGCATTTCTACCTTCTATCAACACTTCTGGCTCACATGGCTACAATATAGGAATGACTCTTGATCCATTCACCAATGAGTTCGCTACGGATGCTATACAGTCTAATAGTTTTGGATTAAGTTCTGGACTTACGCTGTATAACGGATTCAGGAATCATTTAAATCTCAAGAGAGCAGAAATAGGTTTAGAACTTGCAGCAACTAACCTCGAACGAACCCAAAATGATCTTACTCTTTTGATTTCAAGTGCCTATCTCAATGTTCTATTCCAAGAGGAATTCGTTAATATCGCTACTCTTAATCTTAACGCTACTAAAAGGCAAGTAGATAGAATGACGAAACTCGTTGATGCTGGAGCTGCACCCGCCTCTAACCTACTAGACGTACAAGCTCAACAAGCCGCTGATTACGCTACGCTTATTTCAAATGAAAATGCTCGCTCTATCGCAAAACTCAATCTTACCCAACTTCTTCAGCTCTCATCCGAAGAAGCATCAACATTCGAGATAGTTATCCCATCTGATTCAGACATGGAATCTTCAACTCTCCCAGGCTCAGCATCTCAAGCTATAAATCACGCCCTTCGCTCCTTCCCTGAAATGCGCGCTGCGTCCCTCACCCTCGAGGATGCAAACATCAATCTAGATCTTGCGAAAACTGGATACCTGCCTCGTTTATTTGGGTCATATAGCTTCGGATCAGGCTACTCCGCAAATAGACAAATCCCTGTAGGAGAACCCACTTATGACTGGGCTGAATTGGGGCAATTAGAAGATGGAACTACCGTCTATTATTCAGGTGTTACTGCCGACGGTGCTCAAGTGATTCCCCTTGTGCCTAATTACTCTGAATATGAAGCTATTTCTTTTTCGGATCAGCTTTCTATGAATATCAACCAAAGTATTTTCTTCTCTCTTAGCATTCCTGTTTTAAACGGTTTTAATACACGTGCAGGGGTAAAACAGGCTGAAGTGGGAGTACTTCAATCAAAGTATGCACAACAGTCGACTAAGCAAGTCTTGACTCAAACTATAGAAAGCGCTTGGGCTGATGCTATTGCCTCACAAAAAAACCTATTAGCTCAACAAGCAGCTCTTTCTTCAGCAGAACTTGCATTTGCAAACACCAAATTAAAATTTGAATCTGGAGCTATATCCGCTCTTGATTATGCCGATTCAAGAACGAGGTTAGACAACGCTAGAGTGAATATGCTACGAACTAGGTATGATCTTTTGTTTAAATCAAAGATTTTAGATTTCTATCAGGGTAAAGCCATCACATTACGCTAATAAATACCACTATGACTAAAAAACACATTTTTATCATTCTTGGAGTGGTTCTTATATCACTAGTTGTAGCTGCATCTCTTTTTGGCGGGAAGAGAGAACTGCCTGAGGTGATTACGACAACTGCTGAGTTAAATACTATAGTTGAGAGGGTTAGTGCTTCAGGTAAAATCCAACCTGAACTTGAAGTTAGCGTCAGTGCCGAAGTCAGTGGACAATTAATCGAGCTACCTGTAAAAGAAGGAGATGTCGTTACTGAGGGCGACCTACTAGCCGTAATCAACCCTGATGTGTATATTTCTGCTCGTAACAGAGCTCAAGCAGCTGTTAATACAACACTTTCTAATTTATCATCGGCTAAAGCTATGCTCGCATCAAGTGAGTCGGGCTATTTCGTGGCTGAGAAATCTTGGAATAGAAATCAAATCTTGTTTAAGAGCGGAGTTGTGTCTCAAGCAGAATTTCATCAATCAGAATCTGCCTTTAATGCTGCCGAAGCTAACTTAGTAAGTGCGGGAGAAGGTGTTAAAAGTGCTGAATATTCAATCCTTAGCGCACAAGCTTCACTCCAAGAGACATTAGACAACTTATCTAGAACTACGCTCCGTGCGCCACAGGCGGGAATAGTAACTGCTCTTGTCAAAGAGGTTGGAGAAAGTGTTCAGGGCAATGGCTTCGTTGCTGGAGAAGTGGTAATGAAAATAAGTAATCTCGGCCTTATGGAAGTAGATATTGAGGTGAATGAAAGTGATATAGTCAGGGTGAAGATTGGGAACGATGCGGAAATTGAAGTTGATGCATATTTAGACGAAACATTTAAAGGTCACGTCAGCGAAATTGGCAATACTGCTTTAAATGCAGGCGTGAATGGGTTTAACCTAGATCAAGTAACTAACTTCTCGGTAAAAGTTAGGATTAGCCCTGATAGCTACGAACATCTATTAAACGATTCTTCAAAATCACAATCTCCATTTAGACCTGGAATGAGTGCAACTGTAGATCTGCTAACCCGAAATGTAAAGGATGTTGTCTCAATACCTATTCAATGTGTATCAACACGGAAATCTGAGGACAGTGACGATGCTGAATTAGGTGTTTTTCTTATGGGGGAAGGAGATGAAGTTGTTTGGGGTAAAGTTAAAACTGGAATTCAAGATAATTTTAATATTGAAATCATTACTGGGTTGAAAGAGGGGGATGTAATCGTGAGTGGACCTTATGATATGGTTTCCCGGAAGCTCGAAGACGGTGATAAGGTGGAGGTGAAAGAAGAAGAGGAAGAGGAAGAATTTGACTAATGGGTGTTATTCTACATCTAGAAACGACAACTCATCAGTGTGCTGTTGCTCTTTCAAAGTCTGGAAAACTTCTTGCAAACAGATGTGTTCGCGAAAATGGCTATAGTCACGCCGAGAAACTTCAGATATTTATAAATGAAGTTTTCATAGAATCAAAACTGGAGCGCGAGGTTCTTTCAGCTGTTAGTGTTTCGGGTGGTCCTGGGTCTTATACTGGGTTAAGAATAGGTGTGGCGACGGCAAAAGGACTTTGCCATGCACTAGGAATTCCTCTTATTTCAGTGGATACGTTGACTGTTCTGGCTGTACAAGCGATGGCAAAACAGCCTGGTTTTGATGCATACGTACCTATGTTAGATGCAAGGAGAATGGAGGTCTATTCTCGTTGCTTTGACGCTGGGCTCAACAACGCTAGTAATATTGAGTCAATCATCGTTGATGATAAAAGAGTATTTCCTTGGGATGGGGTAGATAAAATTTGTTTTTCTGGGGACGGGGCGGTAAAGTGTTCTGAAGTTCTTTCTGGAAATAACCGTGTGTTTATTGAAGATTGGCCAACTGCTGAGGCTGCAATTGAGTTAGCTAGCGATAAATTTAATAAGGGAATATTTGAGGATATTGCTCTTTATGAACCGACCTATCTAAAAGAATTTATAGCTGGGGAAGCTAAGGACCCGTTAGGGCTTAGAGGTCGGATATTTAATCAAACAAGATGAGAAAATTAAGAATTCCACTTGTAATTGTTGGAGCGTATTTTTTAATGCAATCCTCTTGCGAACAGAATAACCAGAATATTCCTTATGTCCCTGTGAATTTTGACATTAATCTGAACCTACCTTCATACACCTCCTTAAATTTTCCTGGTGAGCACCTGATTGTTCAAGGAGGTTCTAAGGGAATTATTATTTACAGATACACAATGGATGAATTTGTGGTACTCGATAGACACGCAACTTTTGATGTGACACTGGGATGTCATGTGGCTGTTGAGTCAGATGGAATTACCCTCTCTGATGAAAGTGAATGTTCCGATTCAAAATGGATAATCCTTGACGGATCAGTAATGCAGGGGCCAGCAACTCTACCTCTTCATAGATATAGAACTAGTTGGAACCCACCAATACTTCACGTTTACAATTAAGTAGTTGCGGTACTCTTAATATCTGTACTCGTCAGACTTATAAGGGCCGTCTACTGGTACTCCAATGTAATCAGCTTGTTGCTGAGATAAAACCTCTAGAACAACTCCAACTTTTTCAAGGTGTAGTCGAGCTACTTTTTCATCAAGGTTTTTAGGTAGTGTGTAAACTTTATTCTCGTATTGATCTGCTCTAAGCCAAAGCTCCAACTGAGCAAGAACTTGGTTAGAGAATGAATTACTCATAACGAAACTGGGGTGTCCGGTAGCACAACCTAAGTTTACTAAACGACCCTCAGCAAGAACAATAAGGTCCTTTCCATTAATCGTATATTTATCAACCTGTGGCTTGATCTCATCCTTGGAATCTCCATGGTTTCCATTGAGCCAAGCCATGTCAATTTCATTGTCGAAGTGACCTATATTGCATACAATAGCCTTGTCCTTCAATGCCTCAAAGTGAGCGCCAGTTATAATATCCTTATTCCCAGTTGCAGTAACAATTATATCCGCTTCAGCGCAAGCTTCAAGCATAGGCTTGAC
>JABISU010000297.1 GCA_018700255.1 Flavobacteriales bacterium
ATCTCTATCATTCCACAAGCCTGTTCAGGAGGACAGAAAGGATGAAGCTCCGCAAATTTATACCAAGCAATAGGCAACAACTCCGTTGCAGCATTTAGCTTCATCGTACAAGATCCAAGAGGAATCATACCATGAACTAAAGAGAAATCTCTGTTCTCGAGAAGCTTGATATAACGCATCATTGCCGTTTCCGATCTATGGCTATTGAAAACTTTGTGTTCTAAATAGTCAACTTCGCGGTAGAGTGTTCTAAAAAAAACTCTGTCAACTTCTATACCTCTCACTATTGGCACTCCGAAAGCAGAACAAAGATTCGAGAGATCCTCAATATTAGTTCTTTCGTTGAGAGAAACGCCCACATGCTCTCCGTCGTTGAAATAACGGATATTAATCTTCAAAGCATGGCATCGAGCTATTAATGAATTCACTTCGTCTTCTCCACCTCTTACTCTGATTTTAAGGGTGTCGAAATAGCATGAGTTAACGACCACCATAGAACTGTTAGAATTTAAAGCTGTAGCAAATGATTTTGTTCTGTTGTGGATTCGTTTTGCAATTTCTCGTAAACCTTTAGGGCCGTGGTAAACAGCGTACATCGAAGCCATTACAGCAAGTAGAGCTTGAGCGGTACAAATATTCGATGTGGCTTTGTCGCGACGAATATGTTGCTCTCGTGTTTGTAAGGCCATTCTGAGTGCGGTGCTGCCATTTCTGTCTATGCTTACTCCAATTATGCGTCCGGGAAAATTGCGTTTGTAACTCTCGTCTGCGGCAAAGAAAGCTGCATGAGGCCCTCCGTATCCCATTGGCACTCCAAATCGTTGTGAAGATCCAACGACAACGTCTGCACCCATTTTACCCGGGCTTTTAAGCATTAGTAGTGCCATAAGGTCTGTGGCCATCACGACCTTAACATCTGACGAATGAGCTTGCGCTACTAGCCCTTCGAGATCTTCCGCCTCGCCATTTGCATCGGGATATTGAAGTAGGCAGCCGAAAACTTCGTCCCTGAACTTCCACTCGGAGCGAGGAGCTTCGATGATGGTTATCCCAAGCGAGTTTGCTCTGGTCTTAATCACATCAAAAGTCTGTGGATATACTGCGGTATCGACAATAAAGGTGGTCGCTCCGGCTTTTACTTGCTTGCGTGGACGTGCTGAGAAGAGCATCGCCATTGCCTCGGCGGCGGCGGTTCCCTCATCGAGGAGCGACGCATTAGCAATTTCCTTTCCTGTTAAATCACTAACTACAGTTTGGAAATTTAATAGGGCTTCTAATCGACCTTGAGAAATCTCAGATTGATATGGTGTATAGGCTGTATACCAACCTGGATTCTCAAGTATATTTCTCCTTATTACACTAGGAACTTCTGTAGGGTAATAGCCCATTCCTATGTAATTCCTATAAGTTACATTTTTTTCTGAAAGGTCACTTACATGCTCTAGGTATTCACTTTCTGTAAAGGACTCGCCAAGGTTGAGAGGTTCCCTAAGCCTAATTACATCTGGAACTGTTTTCTCAATTAGTTCATCTATAGAGCTAAGACCTATGGTCGCAAGCATGATCGTTAGGTCTTCGTGACGAGGACCCATATGCCGTGAGGCGAAACTTCCTAATTTCATACGAGATAAATATGAAGATTGAAACAGCAAAATGAAAGCGCAAAGATATCTTTTATCACCTTTGCAACATGCAGCTTGTGAAGATTCTTGGATACAGCCATTTAATTATTGCTGTTGGGGCTGGAGTAACCGCATACATTAGTGGATTGTCATTAGGTTTAGGAGGTGAGGTGAATGAAGCGGCAATTCTAATAGGCGCCTTCACCGGGCTAGGGTATACTGTCCAAAGATTTATTAAAACACGATTTTTTCCTCATTCAGCTCCTCCTGAAAGGATAGCTTTTATGAAAAAATATGGCGTCGGGTTAATTTGGGGTTGGGGAGTTGTTTTAATAGTTGTTATAACACTCGTTGCGGTTGAGTATTCTTCTTCTGCCAATGCTTTCGTGATCTTTCTAATCATTATTAGTACAGCTTATGCAGCTATCCCGCTTCGTGAAAAGGCATATTTAAAGTTGCCACTGATCGCTGGTGTTTTTGCTTTAGCGACTGTTGTGTACCCCGTTTTACTTGCGGGGTTTGAACTGTCCGATTTCACTCCAGTTTTGGCGACCGTGTTACTTGCACGGGTTTTATATATCGCAGGTATTACCATTCCTTTTGATGTCAGGGACTTAAACATAGATTCAGTAAATATGAAAACCATTCCCCAACAAATTGGTGAGAAGCGGGCACTTCAGCGGGCTGTGATTTTAGTTGTAGGGTCTGGTGTGATATGGGCAGGACTAATAATAATGGAAGGTGTAAATCAAATAGTGGGTTATAGTTTACTGATTCACGCCATAATTTCTATTCCCTTTGTATCTCCCTTTTTAGCGGGACGAAATCGCAGTGAATTTTATTACAGTATAATTCTTGATGGTTTAATCTCTTTTCAATTCGTAATTTTGCTTATATGTTATCTACTATTCCAACAATAGCCGATGCGCAAATACTTGATGCCGCAGATCCGCTAAGCTGTTTTCGTGAGAAGTTCTTGATTCCTAAACACAAGGGGAAAGACACTATGTACTTTACTGGGAATAGCTTAGGGTTGCAGCCTCGTTCGGCGGCAGAAGCTTTAAAAAAGGAGCTAGATGATTGGGCTGAATACGGCGTGGAGGGGCATTTCAGGGCCCGCCACCCTTGGATGCACTACCACGAACTATTCTCAAAATCTCTCGCTTCATTAGCTGGTGCGCTTCCCTCAGAGGTGGTGGCAATGAATGCTCTAACGGTTAACCTCCACCTGCTTTTAGTTAGTTTTTACAAGCCGGAAGGCACTCGTACTAAGATCATTTGTGAGGCGAAATCTTTCCCTTCTGACCGTTACGCTCTTATAAGCCAAATCAACTTTCACAACCTCGATCCCAACGAAAACCTCATCGAACTTTCTCCCCGTGAGGGCGAGCATTGTTTGAGGGTTGAGGATATAGAAAAGGCAATTTTCGATGCCGGAGAAAGCCTTGCAACCGTGATGATCGGAGGAGTAAACTACTATACTGGTCAGCTTCACAATCTTCAAAAAATTACTTTAGCCGCACACAAAGTGGGGGCTATGTGTGGATTCGATTTGGCTCACGGCATGGGCAATGTTCCCTTCGAACTTCACAACTGGGATGTAGATTTTGCATGCTGGTGCAGCTACAAGTATATGAATTCCGGTCCAGGGGCAGTAAGCGGAATTTTCGTTCATGAACGTCATCACAACTCCGACATACCTCGCTTTGAAGGTTGGTGGGGTCACGATAAGTCCACTAGATTTGATATGAGCCCAAGTTACAATAGTATGGGGACAGCTGAATCTTGGCAGCTTAGTAACGCTCCTGTCTTAAACATGGCTGTTCACAAAGCATCACTCGAAATTTTTGAAGCTGCCGGGGGCATTCGAGCTTTGAGAGAGAGGTCGTTGCGACTTACTGCTTACCTTGAGAAAACTGTTCGTGCTATCGCTTCAACCACAGGAGCTAATTTAGAGATAATTACGCCTTCTAACCCCGTAGAAAGAGGATGCCAATTGAGCATTGTAGCTCACGGGCAGGGTCGTGATCTCCACGATAAATTATCTGAAGCAGGTGTGGTTGTAGATTGGCGTGAACCCGACGTAATTAGAATGGCTCCGGTGCCTCTTTACAACTCGTTTGAAGACATTGCAAGGTTTGGACACATTCTAGCCGAATCATTAAGTTAAATTTGCAGTATGGTAAAATCTCGTTTCGCCGTTTTCGGTACAGGTCGCTACGGCGCCCAAATCGCTCTTTCTCTTGCAAAGCGTGGCGCTGAAGTTTATACGTTCGATATAAAACCAGAACGTGCTGAGCTACTGAAGGAAGACGTTGCCCTTGCTATCACTCTCGATGCTACCGACAAGAGAGCTCTTATAGCCCAAAGCGTCCAGGATATGGAAGCTGCGGTAGTTGCCATAGGAGAAAACTTTGAGGCTACGGTTCTTACTACCTTAAATCTTTTAGACCTCGGTATTCCTCGCATTATTGTAAGAGCAAACGATAGAAACCAGCACAGGATCCTTAAATCGTTAGGGGTAAAAGAAATCCTAAGTCCAGAGAGTGAAGTTGCCGAAGTCGTTTCTGAAAGACTCATTAACCCCAGTATTCGTGGGTTCTTGCAACTTCCCGATGAATATGAAATAGCGGAAATTAAAGCCCCACCTAATTGTTTCGGGAGGACTTTGAAAGATATCGCATTAAGCTCCAGGTATGAGCTTCGACTCATTACGATAAGACGTGAATTTCAGGAAATTATCGATGGAGAAACAACAATTACTGAACATATTATCGGGCTCCCTCAGATGGATACGGAAATTCAGGAAACCGATACGCTAGTCGTATTTGGCCCCTTCAAGGCCGTTAAAAAATTCCTAGATATAAACGCGTAAAGGCAATTTAATTAAGCCACTGTACTTCGTGGCTCCAATCTGGCTTTATTTTTACTTTCTCAGGCATGATTTCAGCTGGTTCTGGAGATTTCCATTGCAGTAAATCAACGCTTCTCCAAAGTCCATCACCATCCGTGTCACCCGTCCATTTTAATTGATATGTGCCTTGTGTTAAATTTTTAAATTCAAGACCCTCTTTATTCTGAAGCCTCTGTTTTTTTACAACTTCACCATTTGAAGCAA
>JABISU010000226.1 GCA_018700255.1 Flavobacteriales bacterium
GGTGAGCCGGTGGAGGGATTCGAACCCCCGGCCATTTGATTACAAATCAAATGCTCTACCCCTGAGCTACACCGGCAAAAAATCAAAGAACACAATCCACAAAAAAAACCCCCTGAAATTCAGGAGGGCAAATGTACGAAATAATCACATAAAACAAATATTAGTTTCACTAAAAATTATATCATTTTTTTTTATTGTGTTTAATTCAAGCTTGAGCCTTCACAATCTGCCTTCTCAAGGCCTCAACAACCTCATCAGCAGCAGCCTCAAAACTAATTGAATTTCTTTTTGCAAAAAGCTCTTTCCCTGGAATATGAAGTTTAATCTCAACCAACTTATTCTCTTTACGGTCTCGCTTTTCAACCCTCAAGAAAACCTCGCTAGAAATAATGGTGTCATTAAAAACTGTAAGCTTTTGAAGTTTAGACTTAATAAAAGCCAATAACGCTTTATCAGCGTCGAAATGAATTGAATGTATTTGAACCTTCATACAGTAATATTGTTAGTCGCCTTGCTCTGATCGTCTATCTAGAGGGCTAGCTCGATGAAACTCTTTCAACTTTGCCATTGTATGATGAGTGTAAACTTGAGTTGATGAAAGACTCGCGTGACCAAGTAACTCTTTAACTGCAGCAAGCTCAGCACCATTATTCAACAAATGAGTGGCAAAGGTGTGTCGTAAAACGTGAGGGCTACATTTATGCAACGAACTCACCATACTAAGGTAATAATTTACTCTACGATAAACAAACGAAGGGTAAAGAGATTTACCTGAATCTGTCACAAATAAATCATCACTCTTAACAGGTCTGTCAATAATGTGGGATGATATACTCTTAAGTGTCTGTGACATAATAGGTATGAGTCTTTCTTTCGAACCCTTACCGTAAACTTTTATATTCTGCCTGCCATCATCAAGGTCTGATAGTTTCAGATTTATTAATTCACTTAACCGTATTCCTGTCTCATACAATAATGCCAACATAGATCTATCTCTCCTACCCTTCCAATCATCACAGAACACACTCTCATCAAACAACTCGCGCATTGCATGCTCCGGCACAACCTCAGGAAGTCTTTTCTTAAGTTTGGGAAGCACAACCGAATCTAATGGATTGCTTTTCATCCTGCCAGTGCGGCGCGCATACTTTGAAAATGTTCTAAGTGCTGATACTTTTCTATGTATTGTTCTTGGTGATTTCCCAACTCTCATCATTGATACCACCCATGAACGTACCCAATCACTTTCGATACTGAATAAGTCTTCAGTATCATAATTCTCTTTCATATATAATAACAACTGACTTATATCGGTTCGATAGCTTCGTAGGGTATGTTCTGAGTATCTTTTTTCTTTGATTAAAAAATCAAAGAATTTAGAAATAAAATCTGAAGGCTTAATCAAGTATTAAGATTTAGGCATGAAAAAAGCGAGAAAGTATACAATCTCGCTTTTTTTTACGACAAAAACAAAAAGTTAGGTCGTCAATATTATAAACAATAATTAAAACGTGTAGTATCAATCCTCATTTAAGGACTTTCCGTTTTTATATATAGCTTTCTTCATAGCTTCACGGTTAATAAGACTTGGCTTAACAAACTCACGTCGTGAGCGTAACTCCTTCATCTTTTTAGTTCGATCGAACTTCTTCTTAAAGCGCTTAAGACAGCGTTCAATATTATCGTTTTCTTTTACTGGGATGCTTAGCATAATCAAAATTTTGGAGTGCAAAGATAGATGAAGATTCTTAACGAACCAATTCTCTAGCAATTACTAATTTTTGAATTTCTGATGTTCCCTCTCCAATCGTGCATAGCTTAGAGTCTCTGTAAAACTTTTCAGCTGGAAAATCTTTAAGATACCCATAGCCTCCAAGAACTTGAACTGCATCAGTTGACACTTTTACAGCCACTTCACTTGTTTCATATTTAGCCATTGCGCTAGCTAGAGTACAAGATTTACCGGCATTTTTTAAAACGCAAGCTTTTGTTAGTAAAAGATCAGAAGCTTCTATAGCAACTGCCATATCCACTAATTTAAAAGCAATTGCTTGAAATCTCGAAATTGATTGACCAAATTGCTCTCTTTCTTTTGAGTATTCACGTGCTGTATCGTAGGCGCCTCGAGAAATGCCTAACCCAAGAGCACCTATACTAATACGCCCTCCTTCTAAGATCTTCATAGCCTGTATAAACCCCTCACCGACTTCACCTAAAATCTGAGACTTGTGAACTCGACAATTATCAAAAATCATTTCAGAAGTTTCACTAGAACGCATCCCTAATTTATTTTCTTTTTTACCACCAGAAAACCCAGGAGTAGATCGCTCAACAATAAACGCTGTAATTCCATGACTATCTAACAAATCTCCTGTACGAACAAGGACAACGGCAACATCACCACTTATTCCATGTGTAATGAAGTTTTTCGTGCCATTTATCACCCAATAATCCGCATCTTGATTCGCAACACACTGCATTCGCAAAGCATCAGACCCCGTATTGGCCTCAGTAAGCCCCCAGGCTCCAATCCATTCAGCAGAAGCAAGCTTGGGTAAGTACTTCTTCTTTTGTTCTTCTGAGCCAAACTGTAAAATATGTCCAGTGCACAGACTGTTGTGGGCCGCCATACTTAAACCAATCGACCCGCATACTCTTGATACTTCTTCAATAGCAATTTTATATTCAATATAACCAAGGCCTGCACCACCATATTCTTCAGGAACGAGCATACCCATAAGTCCAATCTTACCCATTTCACTAAATAGCTCTCGTGGGAAAATTTGGGATTCATCCCAAATCATTCTATTGGGAAGAATGTTCTTCTGCGCAAAGTCTGCAACAGAATTTTTAATCATCTTCTGATCGTCTGTCAATTCGAAATCCATTTTGCAAATGTCGGTAGTTAAAGTTATTCTCTGTTGTAAAAACTCTTAATTCGAACAGATTTTCAAATATGGCGACCAAACTCCCCAAAGACTATCGTTCATTTGGGGCATTAAGCTCAAATCTTCAATGACCCCTAATTCATGATGCTTACGATATCTTTCAATCATTCTAGCTCCTTCAAATCCTATATAAGGATGTCTTTTTAATGTTGCCCAAGAAGCTGAATCAGCACACAATTTAGATACAGGAGAAAGTGAAGGATCAAACCAATTTTTAATTTTATTGAATGCCTCATCGTCAATTCCGTAAACCTCTTTCAGCTGAGACACAAAAATAAAGCCACCTAAAGCGGTTCTGAATTTCACAGTTCTGGAAGATAATACAGGCCCAAATACTGGGAGTTTTTCAAAATCAACACTGTCCATGCTATTAAGCTGTAAGGAACCAGGAACAGGAACTATAACGTTTGATTTGTAAGGCTTCCTTTCCTCAAATTGATGATAGTTTTTTAAACTTGGTTGTTTCGGCTTGACTTCCTCACTAACACTTCTCCATATCTGCGTTCCATTCCCATCACCTACAATATGTACAGAATTAGAATAGCTTGTATTAGGCCATGAATCCAAAAGAGTTAGAAATTGAGGCATTACTAAATCAGATGGCTTAGAGCTCACTGACTCAATCCCCCATCCAATTAGTGACAAAAGAATAACAATTGAAATTGAGGTTAGATGAAATGCCTCCTCTCTATTAGACTCAGTTCGATTATTTTTTGTGTTGAATAATTTCACCTGACTTAACTCGAGCTAGATAGTCTTTCAGATCAGCCTTAACCTCTGGGGCTAGTAGATATAACCCTAAAACGTTAGGAAAACACATTGCGAAAATCATAGCATCGCCAAAATCAAAGACGCTCTTTGCTGAGATTGCAGAACCAATTACAACAAACACACAAAAAAGCACTTTGTAACTAATATCAGAATATTTTGAGTCGCCGAAAATGTAGGTCCAAGATTTAAGACCATAATAACTCCAACTAAGCATAGTTGATAGAGCAAATAAGATAACAGAAATTGACAATACAATAGGGAACCAAGAAATAGTTTGGCTAAAAGCCGATGAAGTAAGTTCGATAGCCATAAGATCTCCTGACTTAGCAAGTGACAAAGCTTCCTCAGCAGAGAATGACCCATAACCCGAAATTACAATTACTAAAGCGGTCATCGTACAAATAACTACAGTATCAATAAAGGGCTCTAAAAGACTAACCATACCTTCAGATACAGGTTCATCAGTCTTTGCAGCTGAGTGAGCAATCGAGGCTGATCCGATTCCGGCTTCGTTTGAGAATGCCGCTCGCTTAAATCCTTGAATCATCACACCAATAATACCACCATACATAGCACCTGAATCAAATGCACCTGAGATGATTTGGTTTA
>JABISU010000282.1 GCA_018700255.1 Flavobacteriales bacterium
CACGACCAACAGCGTTTTTGCAATATATATATATTCTTTTCCTAAAACAAAAATTATTTACCTATTTCTTTTTGACCTCAGTCCTCTAATCGAACGTTCAACTAATAATGGGGATCCTTCAGGAGTTCTAATCATTAAATAAAATGAAGGATGCATAAAATTTACAGTCCTATCAAATGCTCGATTGAAAAAATAACACTTCCAAACTTCAAGTGCTATTCTTTTAGTTGTACTCCAGGCATATGGGCTAAATTCTTTTGGACGAGGGAAAGTGCTTATCCAGAGTCTGGCGTCTGACAAGCTCGTGATTGATGTGCTTACTTTGTGAGAGTAAGTGTTAAGAGGAATAGACATTGCGAGTGTTTTTTAAGGTGATTATTAATCGATACACTACAAAGCAATTCATCCACAACTCAATCTATTTACGTTGTACTCATATTAAGTGCTTTATTTAATCTTTTTGATAAAATTTCTTTTAAACTCTCCGGAGAACAGACTTTAACTTCAGCTGAATACCCCATTATCCACTGAATCAATTCATATGTTATTATTACATTTAGTGATATTGTATAAATATCTCCTTGGTTAGTTATTTTTTGAGACCGATGAAGTGGTTGTGATGTGAGGTATCGTGCTAGAATAGGATCGCATTCTAATGTGACTTGTACAGGAGGTGAATTGTCAATTACTGTTATTCCTACAGTGTGAGAAAAATATTTATCTGAATCAAACTCTGAGGAAGTTGTAAACTTGGTGTCTTCATCGGTATTAATTGATTTAATTCTGTCACAGCCAAAAGTTCGAATAAATTCCATTTTAGGATCCCAAGCTAATAAATACCACCTGTTTCTATATTCTTTTAATAAGTATGGATGAACTAAATATTTCTTTTCGGTTTCGCCAGAAAACTTTCTATAACTAAGAATAACAGGATGTTTGTTGCGCGCAGCATGCAAAAGGGGGGATAGATATTTAGAGCCACGTGCAGATGGGGTAGATTCAAATTGCATGTATTTATCAACGCCTGTTGTATCTAGGTTTGGCGCAACAGATAGTCTATCAGCTATCTTTCCTATAGCCTGATCAAATTGTTGGAAAATAGGTAGGTCTCTAAATTGAATAAGTGTGTTTGCCGCGAATCTTATGGCGTCAAGATCGTCTTCATTTAATTGGACTTCATTAATACTGTACCCTTCTTCCTCGTAGAAATATCCCCTATGGTCTCTATGGTATGAAATAGGGGCGTAGTATCCCAATTCAGATTCATTTCTCATAGACCAAATATCTTTTTCTATGGTACTTACGCTTATGTGTTCACCGTCACTACCATACAAGGCTTCTTCACAAGCAGCGCGCAGATTTTCTTTGGAAGGATATGGATTTCCATTATTGTTAATACATCGATCAATTATGCGATATCGGAGTAGGGCGAATTTATTTGCTGGCATAGACTATCGTTGTAAGGTTAATTATTTTTGGTACTAAAACGCTTTAAACCTGAAAGACCTCTCTGTACATATTGCGGGTCGTGTGTTGTAGGTATGCCTGTGCTTGGGTAAGGTCTGCCTGTATTGTGAAGGTGGAAACAGTGTTTGAATTCTGCTTTTCTGAGCCGATTGCCGTATGTGAGGTTGATCCATTGGGCCCCATAATGAACTCCGTTGGGGCCTCTTATATCACGAATCTTTACATCGAGTAAAATGCATTTGTACCCCATTAATTGAAAGGGTCCCCAAGATGTAGCGAGATTTCTTATTGCTTCGTCTGTTGCATCATAAAGGTGAGAAGCTGTTACGTTTTCGTAATTTATCAGTGAGCCACTTTGAACTCTTTTTAATTGCTTGTAAACATGGGGTTCAAACCTTTCTCCAGCAGGCTTAAGGCCAGAGCATTCTAATTGAATTAGAGACATTAGATATTCATATGGTATGTCGAACTCTAATGAAGATTTGAAGACGTCATCAGAATAGTTCTCGATTACTGATTGAGAGCTTGTGTTTTTATTTAAATCTAGGGGGGCTTTGATAAAATATTTGTAAGTAAAAAATAGTAGGCAAAGAATTAGCACGGCACTTAAGCCATGAAAGAGTTTTGAATGAACTCTTGTAGAAATTCTCTTATTAGACCCCAAACCCATTTATCGATAGTTTTATTAAGCTGTGAAGTAAGTTAATAATAGGTAGAATTACTAATGTTGGGAGTAGGTCAATGATGTTAAACTTTTTTATGTTGCTTAGGTCTAGACCTAGAGCAAGAAGAAGTATACCGCCTGTTGCTGTTAAGTCTATGATTAAATCTGAAGGTATGCTGGATCCGATGCTGAAAAATAAAAATGAAAGTGATCCTTGAAAAATGAGCACCCCTATGGCTGAGAATAAAACTCCACGCCCGAGCGCGGCTGCTAGAAAGACCGAGCTAATTAGGTCCATAATGCCTTTAATATATAGTAGTCTGTAATTTGAGCTAAGACCTTCTTCCATACACCCGATAATTGTAAGACCACCAACACAAAATAGAACTGACGCTTTAATGAATCCTGTACCTATGTTAAGCTTCGAGGTAAAGGCAGAAAGTCGAGAGTGAAGTGAAAGGGTTTGGCCAAGGACCGAGCCAATTATTAGAGCAATAAAAACATCAATGGGAGAAGCCATATTACTCATCATATCGATGCTTAAGGCTACAGTGAATAACCCGAAAACAGTAAGTATTTGAGTTTGATTTGCCGAAGTGATGTGTCTTCTAAATAAAAGTCCTATGGTGGAGCCCAGCGCAACGGCTGCAGTGTTGAAAAGTGTTCCTAGCATTACTTTTGTGAGATTGTCTTCATTATGAATGTCCCAAGTTACATTTGCGGAACGGTATTCAAAGCGAGTGTCGAATAAACTTGAAAGAAAAAAAGGTGAACTTTACCTTAGAAGCGTGTGATCCAGGGTCTAGTGCAAGAGCGGGACTTTTAGTTACTGATCATGGAGAAATTGAGACTCCTATTTTTATGCCAGTTGGAACTGTAGGTACAGTGAAGGCAGTGCCTCAAATTGAATTGAAAGAGGAGGTTAAGGCTCAAATAATTTTAGGGAACACATATCATTTGTTCTTAAGACCTGGAATAGAGACCCTTGAAATGGCAGGTGGGCTTCATAAATATATGAGTTGGGATGGCCCAATATTAACGGATAGTGGTGGATTTCAAGTTTATAGTCTTGCCCACAATAGGAAATTGACGGAAGAGGGGGCTCAGTTTAGGAATCACATTAATGGTGATTTAATAAACTTCACCCCGGAAAATGTTGTAGATATTCAGAGAATTATAGGTGCGGATATTATTATGGCATTCGATGAATGCCCACCTTACCCAAGTACTCAGAATTATACAAAAAAGTCTATGGAGAGAACTCATCGTTGGCTTGAAAGATGTTTTACAAGATTTGCTGAAACTGAACCTAAATATGGATATAATCAAGAACTTTTCCCAATTTTACAAGGTGGAAGTTTTAGCGATTTAAGGAAACAATCCGCTGAATATATTTCATCTATTGATGCGGCGGGTTATGCTATAGGTGGGTTAAGTGTAGGTGAGCCGATAGAAGAGATGTATAAAACTAGTGAGTTGGTTTGTGGGATTCTTCCAAAGGATAAGCCTAGATACTTGATGGGTGTTGGTACTCCAGCTAACATTCTAGAAAATATTGCTTTAGGTGTGGATATGTTTGATTGTGTAATGCCCACAAGAAATGCTAGGACAGGCACGTTGTTTACCTGGAATGGTATTATAAATATTAAGAATAAAAAGTGGGAGCACGATTTCTCACCATTAGATCCTGCCGGATCAGCTGAAGTGGATAAAATGTATAGCAAATCATATGTCAGACATTTAATAAGGACAGATGAGTTACTTGCTATGTATATAACAAGTTTACACAATCTTGCGTTTTATATTGACTTAGTTAAAGAGGCGAGGAAGCACATCAAAGCAGGTGATTTTGTAGAATGGAAAAATAAAATGGTAAAGCAAGTGTCTCAAAAGATCTGATAAGCAGTGACAAGATTAGATAAATATATTATCGGAAAATTTCTCACAACTTTCTTCTTTATGTTGGGAGTGTTTTGTGTTGTTGCGGTAATTTTTGATTTAGTAGAAAATATTGGACGTTTACTGGAAAATGAGGCTCCGTTATGGCAAACGGTCAAGTACTACTTTTCATTTATATTTTTCTTTGCTAACATGTTAAGCGGGTTTATTGTTTTCCTTACTATAGTTTGGTTTACAAGTAAGTTAGCCCAAAAAACAGAAGTTATTGCTATGCTCAGTGGAGGTATGGCTTTCCGTAGATTTCTAAGACCCTATTTCATCGCAGCCTCTTTGCTGGTTGCGATTTCGTTAATATTAACTCATTTTGTTGTTCCCGCTGCAAATAAAAGTAAGGTCGAGTTTGAAGTGGAGTGGATTCATGTTAATTTCCATGTTAAAGACCAAAACCTTTATCGTGAAATCACCCCTGGAACCATCGCGTATTTTAGAAGTATTACTTACAGTAGGGCTACAGGCTATAGATTCCAACTTGAGAGATGGGATGAAGAAGAGAACCGACTCGAGCAGCGAATAGTTGCAGCAAAAGGAACCTGGATGTCTGAGGATAGTTTATGGCGACTTGTGAATGTTAGCGTCCGTGACTTTAATGATGACGGGACTGAGTCTTTTCGATTTGTAAATCGTTTAGATACCGCTTTGACAATGCGTATCGAAGATTTCGCTCAGAGAGCAGCCGTGGTAAATACGATGCCAACACCAGAATTAAATAGCTACATTGACCAAGTTCGATTCAGCGGCGCTGATGTTTGTTCACTTGAGCTTACCCGCCACTCAAGAACATCAACGCCTTTTGCCATTTTTGTACTGACTTTTTTAGGTGTAGGAATAGCTTCTAGAAAACAGCGTGGGGGAGTTGGAATACATTTATTACTAGCAGTTCTCGTTGGTTTTACATTTGTATTTACCTCACGAATGATTTCTGTCTTTGCCGCAACCGCCGCTTCTCCGGAGTTTTTACCTATTAGCGTAAGTGGAATTCAATTTATAGCTGCCTGGCTCCCAAATATTCTATTTACAGCACTTGGCTTTTGGATTTATTATAAGGCTCCGAAATAGGTTTTAAACCCTAATTTTTCAGCTTTTTTTATTGCTGTATTGATAAAATCCTCATCGTAGTTTTCAGTTTGATATAAACCAAACACAGAAGAACCGCTCCCCGTCATTTGAACATACTCAGCATTAGAGTCTTCAATAATGTTTATAGCATTAGAGATTTCAGCATGCTTGCTGACTACTGGAATTTGAAAATCGTTATGTAGAACTTCTTTCCATTGATTAAGTGGGAGTGAGGGGAGTTTCAGAAATTGTAGTTTTTTATTACTCAATTCTTTATTCAGTAATGTGAAAGCTACTTCAGTATTAACATGTACTCCGGGGTGAATAAGTAAAATATTAAGTTCATTTATCTTGATATTTTCTATACTAAAAGGTAGGGGATCTATTATTTCACCTCTTCCTGTAACTAAGCTTGGTATGTTGTCTATAAAGAATGGACAGTCACTCCCAAGTTCAGAAGCAAGGGATTTCAATTCTTTATTTGATATACCGAGTTTACACAACTTATTTATTGCTTTAAGCATAAAAGATCCGTCAGAACTGCCACCTCCTAAACCTGCTCCTGTGGGTATTATTTTAAGCAGTTGAGCATCTATCTCAGGGAGATTGAAGTTTTTACTTAACAATTTATGTGCTCTAACTACCGTGTTAGTTGAGTTGTCTTCAGGTATTTTAATACCTGAGCAGGTGAAATTTAGTTTACCCCATTCTCCATTTTCTACAACTATAACCTCAAGAACATCACACCAGTTTATAGGTAGGAATAAGCTCTGAATTTCGTGAAACCCATCATCTCTCTTGCCAAGAATCTTAAGACCTAGGTTTATCTTAGCGGGAGGGAAGTAAATCACAGCTTTTAATTAAGTTATGGAGATTAATCGAAATAGCCGAAGCGTTTAAGTTTGCCTTCATCGTTACGCCAATCCTTATCGACTCTCACGTACAAATCGAGAAACACCTTCTTACCTAAAAACGATTCGAGTTCTATTCGTGAGTCCGTCCCTACTCTTTTAATCATTCTTCCTCCGGCTCCCACAACAATATGCTTCTGAGACTCGCGAGCGACACGAATTTCTGCTCTAATTTTAAATATAATAGGCTCATCTATGAACTCTTCAACAACAACTTCGCAGCTGTATGGAATTTCTTGCTTGTAATGAGTTAGAATTTTCTCCCTAACTATTTCAGAGACGAAAAACCGCATTGGCTTATCAGTGAGTTCATCTTTAGGAAAGAAAGGTGGTGCTACAGGAAGCTTCTCAACGATACTTTCAAGTAGAGTGTCTACATTAAAATTGTGTAGTGCGCTGATAGGCGCAACGTGCGCATTAGGCATACGCTTTTTCCAATATTCCGCTCTCTCCATAGCTACATCTTGCCCCTCTAGATCTACTTTGTTAATTAGAATAAAAACTGGAATCTCCATTTTAGATATCTTCTCAAAAGTAGCTTCATGTGCGATACTGTTTTCATAAACATCGGTCACTAGAATTAATACGTCCGCATCCTGTAGAGCAGTTTTTACAAATTTCATCATGCCCTCCTGCAATTTGTATGCAGGGTCAAGAACTCCTGGTGTATCACTATAAACTATTTGCCAATCTGTTTGATTGACTATCCCCATAATGCGGTGACGAGTTGTTTGGGCTTTAGAGTTAATAATACTAATATTTTCACCCACGAGTTTATTCATGAGTGTGCTCTTCCCAACGTTGGGTGAACCAACGATATTCACAAACCCAGCCTTATGCCCCTCTGGATAATCTATAGCGGTAGAAGCCTCATTACTCATATTCGCTGATAGCGGCATGGGAGGTAGATTAGGCATTTCGGGTAAGCTCGAAGACGCCTTATTAGATTCTTTCTCTTTTTCTTTCATTCTACTGCAAAGGTACACTTTCCGAGCGTACTAGGTCTGTGCCTTATCTGTAAATTTCAATTGTATAAGTACTTGATTTATATAGTGTTTTTTTTAATTTTTACAATTTAAAAGAAGTCTATTAAAACATCTGTTTTAAAGTATAGTATGCCATTAGATTTGCTATTTAATCGCACTAGCCTTTACCTTTAAAAGGTGAACAAACATAAATATAATTGATTACTTTTCATCCATATACCAAATCTAACAAAGAAGATTTTTACAATTTAAATATATCTTGGCTTAAAGAATTATTTCTATTAGAACCATATGACGAATTTGTTTTATCAAACCCCAAGAGTGCTATTTTAGACAAGGGAGGATATATTTTTATGGGTAAATTCAAAGGAAAGATAGTGGCAACCTTTGCATTAACCCCTTGCAATGATGGCGCTTACGAACTTAACAAGATGGCAGTCCACGAAACATTTAGAGGAAAAGGTTTCGGCAATAAGATCATGGAATTTTTAATACAATTCGGTATTGAAAAAAACATTAATGTTATTGAATTATATTCAAATAAAAAACTTGAGAATGCAATACATCTTTATTTAAAATATGGTTTTGTTGAGGTTGAAATATCGGAGGATAATCCGTATCAACGGTGCGACATTAAAATGTCTCAGACTCTTAATGAACTATAACTGGATTAGTTGTTGGGAGTTAAAAAAAGATTACTCCCTTTATTTTACCAATCATTTTCTAACATAGCTGCCCTAATACTTCTTTCCGATTGTTGAGATAGATCCTTTCTGTTCCAGTTGTTTTTGCTTATTTCTTCTGGGGTAATCTCTCTTAGAACCCTAACGCTAAGCTTCTTCCTTCTTAAACCTAAGATACTTATAAGATGTTTTACTACATAACCGTCAGTCACGAAGAAAGTAAAGAACTGCAATTGTTCCTTGGATAACTTATTCCCATTTGCATGAGTCCATCTGAATGCTAATGGTTGGACGCCCGAATTTGAGTCCACAGCTATTTTAAAGAACGATGCCTTGAATGGGTGCATTTCAACTCCATAATTTGACTTCCCTTCAGGAAAAAAACTCAGATTCACATGAGACTTTGTAATCATTGTTATGGTTGGGGCTAATAGTTCTTGAATGGATTTCCTTCGGGATCTGTCGACAAATACGAATCCGAGTAATCCCATTACCTTACCAATGATTTTCAATCTTTGTACATCTGTATTTGATATTACCAAGCAAGGTGCAAGCGCCATGTGAAGAAGAGAATCTATTATTCCCTGATGATTACTTACGATTAATAAATTAGATTTTGCAATTTCCCCTTTTACAGTTAAACCTACTCCGATAATTCTCATCAGAAGTCTTGAAAATGGATAAATAATGAATCTTACATTGAACCTTAAGAAGTAATGGCGAGGTAGAAAGAACAAAATAATTCTCAGAACAACACTTAGAGACACTAATAATACCAATATTAACATTATCAGTGCTAAACGAAAATAAGCCAGGAATTTTGAGCTTTTTAGTTTTGTGGAATCCTGTTGCATGAAAAGCAATAATAATAAACAGACTTTCTTTTTTTGCCTACTAAGAACAATTTAATGAACTTTATTTTTTTAATCTAATATTATGCCAATGTTATCATATTATTCTGTTACTGATGCCATCACCCATTTTTCTTGATATTTGTTTTTTTAACCTGGTCAGTATTTGAATAAGTAGGGGATAAAAATAGTAATTATCGATTCAGTTGATGCTCTTAAACCATCTGCTATCATTGAGTTTATAGCAGAAAAAGAGCAACCATTTATGATTGCTCTTTCGTAGTAGCGGGGGTAGGACTTGAACCTACGAC
>JABISU010000043.1 GCA_018700255.1 Flavobacteriales bacterium
TCGCCAAATTCCCAAGTGGTGTTTTGTATAATTTCACCTGTTAGTGGGTCAATCCCATCATCATAAATTCCCTCGGGCGCAAGTTCCCAATTCTCAACATTTTGGGCTTTTAGATATAATTTAAATGGCGCATTTTCGAAACCTTTTGTAAAGCCTATCTGAAAATTTATAGGCATAGCTCCTACGGGTTGACTGCCAGTTCCTGCGAATTGTCGTCCTAACCCAGAAAGTAAGACGCCAGCAGCAAAATTCTTATTGGGCCAACGTCCTATGACAGCTGCGTCAATTCCTAAAATTCCAGCATTTTCTAAAGCTAAGTTCCTAAATCCTCCCCACCCCGTTATTCCTATAGACCAAACAGAATCTAATTTCCAACTAATTCCAGATTGCAACACATAATCTCCACCAGAGAAATCACCTGTAGGCAAACCAGAAGCATCATAGCCTGAGAATCTGCCAAACGACGCAAATCTTGCTCCAACATGAATTGTGTGTTTTTCCCCAGTTTTAATGACGGCATCTATAGCACCAATTTGTATTGCTGCATAATAGTTTAAATAAGAGGTGTGGATTATACCTACAGAAGAACTATCAACAGAAATAGGATTGTATGAAGAGGCATGACCATCAGGCTTTAAATCTGCGACCACTTTACCACCTAATGCTGCACTTCTCGCATCAATTGCTAAGTCTAATGGCATAGAGCCAGAAACTGATGTTTGGCCATTTGCAACGAATAGAATTCCGGTGAATACAAAGGTTAAAGCGAGCTTGATTAGAGATGAAAGCGATAGGGTAGTGGGCATAAATTAGCAGCTATGAATTTGTTTGTTTAATACCTAAGTCTAATGGTGAATCAACCTTCGTTGATAGCAAAGCACGACTAACTACTTCGTTCATTTTGTTTGCGTAGGTGAACTTCATCCCCCTGACATAACGAGCGTCTATTTCCTCTATGTCTTGACGATTCCTTTCGCAAAGAATAATTTCTTTAATACCAGCTCGTTTTGCGGCTAATATTTTCTCCTTCACTCCACCAACAGGCAGTACTTGTCCTCTAAGTGTAATCTCACCACTCATAGCAAGGTACTTCCTCACTTTTCTTTGAGAAAATGCAGACGCAAGTGCAGTAAGCATTGTGATTCCCGCGCTAGGCCCATCTTTTTTAATAGCGCCTTGCGGAACGTGTACATGTACATTCCACTTCTCAAATATCTTAGGGTCTAAACCTAAATCTAAAGCATGGGCTTTGAGATACTCATGTGAGATTATCGCACTCTCTTTCATTACTTCTCCTAAGTTTCCCGTGAGAGTTAGTTTTCCTTTACCAGGTGTTAGAGAAGTTTCAATAAATAATATATCTCCTCCTGTAGGAGTCCAAGCTAATCCTGTAACTACTCCTGCTACATCATTGTTTGAATATTTATCTCGCTCTCTCGGTCTGCCCAAGATTCCGGATAAATCATCTGACTTTACCTCTGGAGTATATGGCTCCACCATGGCTATCTCCTTCGCTCTGTTTCTAACTATTTTAGCAACTCTCTTATCAAGTCCTCTAACTCCCGATTCATTAGTGTAAAGCTCTACAACTTTTTCAAGGGTGGCCAAAGGCACAGATATTTCAGATTTTTTTAAACCAGTGTCACTTACGATTTTCGGTAATAGGTGCCTCTTAGCAATTTGCACTTTTTCTTGAATGGTGTAGCCAGAGACTTCAATTATTTCCATTCTATCACGAAGCGCAGGATGAATAGTGGATAGGTCATTACATGTAGCAATAAACATAA
Source organism: Flavobacteriales bacterium (assembly GCA_018700255.1). The sequence goes on from JABISU010000043.1 coordinate 1,788, forward strand.
CTCTACTTAGGTCGTAATCTAAATCCAGGTAATTGTCGTGGAAAGTACTGTTTTGTTCTGGGTCAAGAACTTCGAGTAGGGCCGATGAAGGGTCACCATGGTTGTCTCGAGTAAGCTTATCAATTTCATCTAAGATAAACAATGGGTTTGAAGTCCCGGCTTTCTTAAGGTTTTGTAGAATCCTCCCAGGCATGGCGCCTATATAGGTTTTTCTATGACCTCTGATTTCAGCTTCATCTCTCATCCCACCAAGACTCATCCTGACATATTTACGTCCCAACGCTTCGGCTATACTTCTCCCAAGTGAAGTTTTACCTACTCCAGGTGGGCCGTATAAACAAAGTATTGGAGCTTTAAGATCTCCCTTTATTTTCAAAACGGCTAAGTGTTCCACTATTCGTTCTTTAACTTTATTGAGCCCATAGTGGTCGCTATCTAAAACTTTAATGGCATTTTTTAAATCAAAGTTGTCTTTAGAAACTTCGTCCCAAGGAAGTTCAAGAAGTAAATCTATGTAGTTTGACTGCATACTGTATTCAGCAGCTTGTGGATTCATCCGTTCTAGCTTTTGAATTTCTTTCTCAAAAAGAGCTTCAGCTTCTTCGGGCCATTTTTTCTTTAGAGATTTAGCTTTCCTTTCCTCTATCTCCTCCTTTAATGGGTTCGCTCCTAACTCTTCCTGTATTTTCTTGATTTGTTGATTTAGAAAATATTCCTTTTGTTGTTGATTAAGGTCACTTTGGACTTTATTCTGAATATCATTTTTAAGCTCTAAAAGCTGTTTCTCTTTGAGAAGCATTTCTAGTAACTTATTTGCTCGTTGTTCAAGACCTTCAACCGCCAAAAGCTCTTGCTTAGACTGTACTGTAGCGTTCATGTTTGAGCCAATGAAGTTTACAAGGAAGCTAAGTCGTTCGATGTTTTTAATTGCACCTGCAGCTTCTGAGGGGATGGTGGGGCTCATCTTGATAATCTCAATGGCTAGATCTTTTAAACTCTCAATGAGAGCTTCCCTTGATTTAGTGTCTGCCAAATCTTCAACTTGCCCGAAAGCTTTTACACTTGCTTTAAGGTATGGCTCTTCTTGAACGATTATGTCCCATGTAAACCGTCTTTGGCCTTGTATGATAACAGTCTTAGTCCCATCAGGCATTCTCAGCATTTTAATAATGCGAGCAACCGTACCAACTTTATTTAAATCAGATCCAGCTGGAATCTCGACTTCAGGATCAATTTGGCTTACAACACCTATGCTTAAAGACCCTTTATTTGCTTCTTTAATTACCTTTAGTGAGCTGTCGCGCCCGACGGTGATAGGAATTACTACGCCAGGGAAAAGCACTGTGTTCCTAAGAGATAATAGCGGAAGAGATTCCGGCACATCTTCTTCGTGCATCGCTTTTTCATCCTCTTCAGAAATTAATGGAATAAACTCACTGTCTTGAGACTCAGTAAGTAAATTAAAGGGATCTTTTATATTAATCATTTAGTTTGTTTAGACTATATGGATTGCAATGGGCGTGCCATTATGTATTTGTGACACGGTGTCATACTCTGTCTGCGGATGTGTCATTAAAGAGCTTTTCAATTGCCGCCTCCTCTTTAAAAGTCAATTCTACATTTCGCCTAGACATTACTTTTTTAGCTGTACTTATTGCTTGCTCTATCCGGTGTTCTTTCAATCCTTCAGAACCACCCCATGTAAATGATGGAATATGTTTTTCAGGAGCTCCTTTACCGAAAACATTGCAAAATGCTCCTACAACAGTTGCTGTATTGAAAGCTGTGTGTATAGCAGTTTTACTATGGTCTCCCATTAATAATCCACAGAAAATGCGGCCTCCATTAATAAGCTTACGTTCTTTAGCGCTATAGAGTTTTACCTCTCCATATGTGTTTTTTAAATTACTTGAAGTCGTCTCTGCTCCTAAGTTACACCAGGATCCGATTACACTATTTCCTACAAATCCACCGTGACCTTTGTTTGAATAATCATGCATTACGATGTTACTCACTTCACCTCCAACTTTACAGTGTTTTCCAATAGAAGTTGGGCCGTAAATCTGACTACCCATTTTCACGGTACTATTTTCTCCAAGGGCAAACGGCCCTCTAATGCAAGATCCTTCCATAATCTCGGAATTGGGCCCTATTATAACTTCACCACTTTCTGTATTTATCGTACAACTCCTTATTTTTACTCCGGGTGATATATGAACTTGTTCTAAATCACCATGAAAAAACACACCATTTTTAGCCCAAGATTCTCTCTCAGATTCATTTAAACTTCTTGCTCCCCAAACGAGCTTAAGTCGGTTAATATCAGTTCTAATTCCCTCGCCACATAACTCGAAATAATCGGCAGCAGATGCTGTTAAGATTGCAGTCACATCGCCATCAACTTCTTTGCTTACATCCCCTTCAATTTCTGCAAGAGTTTCACCATTTACAACCCATTTTTCTCCCGAAATCATTTGACAAACAAATTCTACAGTAGCTTTTGTAGGCATAAGCCTTGAATTGAGTCTAATGCAAGAGGTGTTTTTAATTTTATTTTCAGCAATTGCCTCAGCCCATTGAGTAGATACAGATCTCACCCCGAAATGTAGTGTTGATGCACATTTCCCGAGGTTAAGAGGATATAAATTAGTGCTTTTAGAGTCTGAGAAAAATATGATGTTTGTCATGTAGCAAACTTAGGGATATAATTTGTTTGATAAAAAGCTTATCTTTATTCAAATTACTCTGATGAATCTAACGCCTTTTTTATCGATTTCGCGTGTAGTTTATGCATTAAGTTTCCTATTAACTTTTTCGCCTACATCTTTCATAGCCCAAGATTCTCGCTCAGATTCATGTAAACTTCTTGCTCCCCAAACGAGCTTTAGTCGGTCAATATCAGTTCTAATTCCCTCGCCACATAACTCGAAATAATCTGCAGCAGAGGCCGTTAATATTGCAGACACATCGCCACCAACTTCTTTGATTACATCTCCTTCAATTTCTGCAAGAGTTTCACCATTTACAACCCATTTATCACCCGAGATCATTTGACAAACAAATTCTACAGAAGCTTTTGTAGGCATAAGCCTTGAATTGAGTCTAATGCAAGAGTTGTTTTTAATTTTATTTTCAGCAATAGCCTCCACCCATTGAGTTGACATAGATCTCACCCCGAAATGTAGTGTTGACGCACATTTCCCGAGGTTAA
>JABISU010000298.1 GCA_018700255.1 Flavobacteriales bacterium
TATGATGAGGTTGCAATGTTTGCTTGAGAGCTTTGTTTAATCCGTGTTCAAATACGTGGTGCACAATCGAGCCTAAAGTGCTACTCTCAATACTTTCTTCCAATTCATTTGGTTCTAAAAGTCTCAACAAATACCTGTAAATAAAGTTTCTTTCGCATGAAAGGAGTTTGTTTAATGCCGAGGGGGATATCCCCTCTTTGGCCCAAACCTCGATTCTTTCTCTCATTTTTTCAGTAAGCTCAATTTTAGGTATTTCTGGCCGGACTTTAGGGCTTGGCATACTGAAAAGTGATTTCGTAAGCTTGTCTTTTACAGGTTTATAAGAATGAATAAATTGTAGAATATATCGGCTCATTTCTTCAGAATCCTTTCCGCTAGTTCGATATAAAAGTTGGACTTTAGCGGAACGATTTAAAAGTCGGTAAACGCTGTAAGCGTAGGCGGCTTCTCGTTCATGCCTACCTGGCATATTGATAGAATACTTTAAATCTGCAGGTAGATAGCTATCAATAATTTCATGCTTAGGTAGTATCCCCTCGTTACAATCCATTATTATTACCCTATCATAGTCTAGGGATCGAGTTTCCGTAAGCCCCATTATTTGTAACCCTCTTGCAGGTTCACCTATAAGATTTATCTTCTCACCTGCAAGTAGTTTATGCATTAATGCCCGTACATCACTCGCACTATTACACGGATTGAGATCGGATTGTAAGCGGAGCATAATACTCACCACTTTTCTAACACTTGTCCAACCTGCTTTAATCCAAGGATTTTTACTATCCTTTAGGTTCACCTCGATTTTACGGGAAAAATCATCTAATCCTCTAAGAAATTCTTTCGCTCCTTGAGATTTTAATGGTACAAGGTCTTGTAAAAGCGAATAAAAAGTTCCATCAGAAATTTCCTCAATGGTTGTCATAGATACCCAACCTGAATTCCTTTTAGCCAATTCGTGTAACGAATTTGTAGAATCAAATTTAAACGAAGTTGTCTTTTCCGTATATTCTAAAATAACCTGTTGGCTCGATAGAGAGACGAGCTCTTCAAATCTCCACCCTCTATCCGATCGTGAAGTCATTCTGTCAATGAGATTTAAGAAAGGTGAGATAGGAGTTTCACGAATGCTTAGCCCCATTGTAACATTATAGCCGACCTCATTGTTAGGGAGTGCTTGTAATAAAACAGGAAGGGTTCCAGCATCGGGCAATACAATTACAGTTTTATTTTTCTCATCTTCACTGAGTTCAAGTACGATTTGGCGTACAAGCTGACAAGAACTCATGACTGAACTACATCCTATTATCTCTATATCTGGAGGTGATTGCGATATTTTATCAGGGATATTGTAAGGAAATTCACGAAGCTCTCTAATAAAATATCCAGCTTCAATTTGAGCATCATTGACATAGGACACATCTGCATCTGGAAGAAAAATGAGCTTTCCCGCTTCGTGCCATTTCGTTAGATACAGTTTTTCGCTAGGTGTGATAGCCGCAAGTCCAGCGGCATAAACAGTCTTGTATTTTTGAACATTTCCTTTTTTAGCTACATCCCAACTCAGCATCGCTTTTGTCGTCATTCCATCAGTCTTCAGCCTTTCATGGAGATCTTTATAGAGGTGCGGAAGTCTATCCCACTGATTCATAAAAGAGATTTGGTCTTCAGTAAGTTCCTTAGAAGTTTCAAAACTCCACTCCTCAATTTCCTTAATGTCTCTTAGGTTTTTAAACACCTGATTTGCATCTTTCATATGATGGTCAATCTGGTGGAAGTCTGCCAGAGCTACCGAACCCCAATTTAAAAATAAGCCAAAGTCTTTTTTCTCCTTAGTATAGTTTAACTGTACTTGATACAACCTCGCTAAAATCTCAAGATTGTCAGCTATTTGAAACTCACCATTACCTTCCATAAAAGCTCCTAAAGTCATTACTTGTGGCATTCGACAAGCTTTCGTAGCTTTTCTAGCAAACACCCTTTTAAATGTATTTACAGATCTGAAGCTTGGCAGTACGACAGCACATGCTCCCATGTTTTTATTGTTGAGAATAGTAAGTGCGAGTTCTTCTAAAAAAGAAGTCTCGCTAAGGGTAGGTAAATGTTTTTGAGTCACTGTCAAAGTGTTAATTCAGTCCTTTAAGGTAAACCCATTTAGAATGAATTTGAACCAATCTTTCAGAGATTCTTTACTCCGATAAACACTTTTCATTTCGCTGAAAATTGTTTTAGTCTCATGGACTTCCGTTTTCTGTACTGTTTTTTTATTTGCACCA
>JABISU010000164.1 GCA_018700255.1 Flavobacteriales bacterium
AATGGCAAAAGATGCTATTAAAATTTTAGAAAGCCCAGAAAGTTTAAATAGTTTCAAAAAGGGAGCAAAAAAACACTCAGAAACTTTCCGAACTGAATTGGTTTTACCTAAATATTTGGCATTATATAATAAAGTACTAAATGGGGGGAATTAAATCGATAGGGAAAAGGATTTCAATCGCTGAGCATAAAGACGCCACAACAGTAGTTATCGAATCAACCATCACAAAAGCCCAACAGATTTCACTTGAAATGTGGTTAGGCGGATGGACAGGCCTAGGATGTTTACTGGGCTACGGGGCGTTTACTTTTGCAGGAGATGAAAGACTATTTTATTTAGGGAGTCTACTTTTCTGGGGGTTTTTCTGGATTCGAATCGCTAAAGTCGTAGTATGGAGGAGGATAGGTCAAGAAGTAATCGTTATAAGCCAAGGCCGAGTAATGATAAAGGATGCATTCGGCAAGAAAGGACGGGAAAGAGTTTTTATAATTTCTAAAATGGGTGAGGTGAAATCTGAGGAACGAGATACATTTTCATTTCTACAACAATTAGATAACAGCTATTGGATTTTAGGTGGTGATACATTGCGCTTTTCTTACGATGGCAAAACTCACGTTTTCGGTAAGCAATTAGAAAATCACGACTCATTACAACTTGCAAATGTGGTAAATAAAGCCCTGAAGAAGTACGAAAACAAAGTGTAGACACCCGCGCACAAAGTGCTTGGGGTTTAACTCAATACATGGGTCAATATTGCCCCATGAAAAAACAATTACTTCTTTTAACCGGTCTTTGTGGAGTCTTTCTTGTAGGCTTCCAAAGTTGCAATCGTGGCTATGGGGCAGAACCTACTCTATATTCATTCAAGCTTACACAACCAGATGGGACTAATCCTAAATCTGGCTATGCTCTCATTTATGAAAAACACTTAGACTCGACAACAGGGTTTGCTAGTTTACGAGTACCCATAAGCGATACGTTAAGATGGGACGACGATGAAATATTGTGGACGGATTTAAACGAATGCCCTAAGCATTCTCTCACAATTGGATGCTTTTCGCCTGAGGATCTAACAAACGATGCATTGCGTCATGAGTGGTATTCCCTTGATTCTGGGACTCCTGAAATCGAGCTTTCTTTCATTCAATCTAGATCAGTAAAAATAACTATTCGAAGTTTTCATCAAAATCATGGCCCTATGCATGCTTGGGGTATGATAATAAGTCCACTGAAAGATGTTATGGTGCCGTTTGATGATACTAGTAATGCAAGATCTCAATTCAATGACATCTCCTTTTCTGAAGGTAATATCACTTCATTATTAGCCCAAACTGAGTTTGACGAATTCAGCACCTTATACGCGCACTTATTTCGTTTATATAATGGGGAATGGTTGCCTAATGGATTCTACGAATTAGCTCTTAAAGATTACGTTGAAGAGTTCGAGTTTCATACAAATCACACTATGTCATGTTGCGAATAAATCCCATCATTATTTTCATTGCCCTTTATGCTAACTGTTTTCAGGTTTTAGCTCAAACTGAAATTTCGGCAATCGCTCGTCAAGCTTATCACGAAAAATGGATTGAAAACCCTAGCCTATCTACATCAATAGTAGAGCTATTAGACTCACTTCATTGGAAAAGAGAATTTTCTGCTTTCTGCCCCACTGATGGAAGTCCAGCAATGCTCATTCAAAACAAAGGTGTAACAGGGCTTCTCTCACCACCTTTGTCACCAAGGCACCCATGGGAACCCACTGATTGGGTGGAAAATAATGGAACTTGGAAAGGTAATTGCCCCGGTGATTCTATTTCCTTTTTTTACACGCCTACTCTACAAATTAGTGATTGTGGACCTGAGCCAGATTTGCCGCCATGGATCGATGAATGCTCTGAAGAGTTTTCTCCATGGTATATCCAATTAGACACAGAGTTAGGACCTTCTAACGGAAGTATTTACACCAAATTAGGGAATGATGGAGTGTTTAACAAACCCATAATTGTACTAGAGGGATTTGATTTTGGAGTAGGGGGAGATTTCAGTAGTCACAGACATGGTGGTTTTGGCTGGCATTCTCTTTACGGTTGTGACTTAGATGCCTTTCCTGGAACTGAAGCATATCCCATACTACTAGATAGTCTATATGACTTGGGATACGATATAGTTTTTGTTGATTTCGCACATGGGACAACAAGCATAGAAATAAAATCTAAGTTTGCGCAAAAAGCGATCGAATTATGCAACACATATAAGCAGGAGGATAACCCTTTAATAGTCATCGGTGCCAGCATGGGAGGGATTGTCGGAAGACATACTCTTTGTCTGATGGAGCAACAACAAATAGACCACTGTACCAGGTTGTTTGTAAGCATAGACTCTCCACATAGGGGCGCAAATATCTCACTAGGTCTAAATGGACTCGTTACTCTGCTTTCAATCCCTTCAGCTGAGGCGGCCATGTTCTATGAGAGCTTAAATTCTATGGCAGCAAAACAACTACTGATTTCTACTCCAACTGGGTTAATGGAACATCAAGAAGCTATGCAAATGCTCGAAGAGATGGGACTACCAAAAAAGTCCATCAATGTTGCAATAGCAAATAGTCATCCAGGGGTCGAGATAGAATTGGCTGACAATCCACTACTTGATTGGTCAGAATCGTGGTGGTGGCTTGGGACAGCACATTTAACCGCAAATAGACATCCAACATTAAATGCAGGGATTTCGATATCTGCCTCTTGTGCACTCCCAATAGACTTTATTCCATTTAACGGTACAGCTCTTTGGTATGAAGATGAAATCTACGGATACTACCCCACATATGATTTAGATATCACCCCATCATCGATAGGTCATCACATGAGGCTTTTAGTAGAAGCAATAAATGCATCGGGCATGATGGAGATTTCTGAATCTGACTTTCAAGGAGAAGTAGGATTCATTCCTACATCGAGCGCTCTAAATTGTAACGTCTCTGAAGGTGAACCATCCAGTTTCGATTTTATGTCATACGCTACTGAGTGGAATTCACCTGAAGAACATGTTGCATTAACTATTGATCATAGAAACTTAGTATTAGATAAAATTATTCAGGGTGATAAGATGGCTCCATATTTATTAAGTGATACGGGGACAGAAAATGAATACACCTATAACCATCTTAACCCTTCAAAAACCTGGTTAGGGAATACAACCATAGAGGAAGGTGGATTATTGCAATTGGGTGAGGATATGGATCTAACTATAATCGAATCAATAGAAATACAGACATTAATGTGTGGGACGACCATAGAAATAAACAATGGAGGAACTATGAATATAGGAGGGGAATTAGGTATGGCGACTGCCACATTAAAACTTACTGAGGGGAGTTATTTATACACCAACAACGAGGGGTCATTAAACATTCATCGAGGTAGTACGATAATCGTTGAAAAAGGCGCTGAACTTGTAATTGATGGCACATCTCTAACCATGATGAGTGAAAGCAACTTGGTAATTAAAAAAGGGGGGATTCTTCGCTTTAGAAATAATGCAAACCTTGTTTTTGAAGGTGATGGATGTGAATTGACCTTACAAGGAACTATAATTAATGATGAAAATGCGATCTCTAAGATTTTCCACGGAAGTGACTCCTCAACTATAGCAAATATTGAAATTGTGGGAATTGATGCTAAGATTGACAATAAGACAAATAGTAAACTAACTCTATTGGGGAACAATCTTATGATGTTTAACGAAGACAGTAAATGTTCAATAATAGGAGCTGGAAAATTCAATATTACAGAAGGAACCGTGCACTTCGATCCTGAATCAATTTTATACCAAACGAGTTATATTCAAATAACTAACTCCTCAATAAATGGCTCTAATTTGGGGAATTGGAAATCGAAAAATATATTGAGAATAATCAAATGCAATTGGGATAGAGTGAGAATGAATAGCTCAAACGCAAGGCTGTTTCTTTATGAAAATAATCTATCAAGAGCAATAATTAATCTTAATAACACGACATTCAATGTGTCAAATTGTAATTTTTATTATTCAATATTCAAGTCGATAGAACATACTGGTGCTAATCATTTTTCTGGGAACATTATTGAAAGTGAATATGGCATCATGGGTGCTGCGGTCGAGTTTATTTCAGGAACTCCTGTAAATATTCAAGAAAATATTTTTTCCGAAGGTGAACTAGGTCTAATCCTAGATAACTCAAAATCTACTTTGAAGTGTAACAGATTTTCAGGATTCGACGTAGCGTTAATATTGCGTGGGAAAAACACAACTTATATGAGCCCGGAAACAGGTGGTGGGTATAATATTTTTGAAGACAATGGATTGCACTTGGATTTTGAATGCTCTCAAACACCTTCAATACACCAAGGGAAGAACATATTTGGGACATTTGGCACGTTCTGTTTTAGTGGAACTCTGAAAATTAATTGTAATAACATCTTTAATTTAGAGGGGAATAATTTCAATACCACACAGTCAGGTTTTAACATCTATAATTGCAATCCAAACTGTTTAAGCACATCAATAATAACCTCAATTAATCTAAGTGAGGAGATTGTAATCTCATGTAATGAAGATAACACAACGACAAGTGATGATGGTAAAAAAGTTAATCTAGAAGATTTAGGATTTGACCTGCTGGGGAGAGAGGTTACTATAGAGGATAATGGATCTGGCGTTTATTTCAAAAGGAGAAATGACGGGCAGATCTATAAATACCTAAAGCTTGATTAAATGCTCTACCGCAATCTCATAGCCTCTCACTCCAAATCCGGAAATCACGGCCTCACAAGCTCCACCAACAATAGTTATTCGTCTGAATTCTTCTCTTGCGTGAATATTCGAAATGTGAACTTCAATAACTCTAGCTGAAACAGAAGAAACCGCATCACGAATAGCCACAGAAGTATGTGAAAACCCGCCAGGATTAAATACTATCCCATCGTATCGCATTCCAAAATCTTGAATAAGAGATATTAGTTCTCCTTCGTCATTAGATTGATGATCAGAGATTACAACGTCAGGAAATTTAGTCTTTAAAGCTGCTATTAGATTCAATAAACTGTTATCTCCATAGATGCCAGGCTCCCTAACTCCAAGCATATTTAGGTTTGGTCCGTTTAGTATTAAAATATTCAACTTAGGCATGTGAAGAATTAGTCATTAAATTATTGAATCAGCTTAGGTTGAGAAGCATAAACAAACATCGTATCTCCTAATCCGTCATAAATCTCAAAATCTTCAGCCTTACAGGAGTCAAAGTCAAAGCCCAGAACTACAAGATCAGCGCCTCCAGAACGATTGAGGATATGGCCTAGTTTTTCATTTTGACTATTAAGCTTGACTATTTCGATATTCTGCTCAGATATAGGAATTCGTCCCTCAACAATTTGAGCATGCAAATGTGTGGCATGCTGATCATCTGCACCATCACAAATAAAGAATACTGAAATACTTGACTTGCTCCAATCTGGATGACCTTGAAGTATATAAGACAAGAGAATCATTAAACTGGCATTTGATTTATCATCAGGGGTGATCCAAAGATGTATATCATGCATGTTTCCGAATGATCTCCCACTGCTTCTAAGAAGTAAGAGGTCTAAGTTTACAGCTTTTAGAATATTTAAATTATTCAAAAGTTGGTCTCTATTCTCAAAATTTGCAGGATCGTATTCCATCAAAAATAAATTATTTCCCTTACCGCTTAAACCAGGTAGTTGTACACATTGAGCAATTGCTGAAGTGTATGATGGCGAAATAATTGTATCTAAGTGAACCCTACTACCCCCACCTCTAGACCACTCAACCAGTTCTTTATGAGCAATCTGAGCTTCCTTACTTGTTTCTTCATTTAAAAATCCCTGGATATAATGCATATAGGTTCCAAACCCATATTTATGCGCAATCCACCTTGTCATATCAAAACCCTGTCTCCTTTTAAAACTATCAGGACTAATAGATAAAACAAAAGGCCTCCACCCTGTTGTAGATTTTAAATCATCATCGTCATTCATCTGTAAAGCAAGCTGGAGAGAACGGGTGATCTGGAATATTATACCCTTAAATAATCTGACCATCCCCCCTTCAGTTCCACCACCTTTTCTTGAAATCCAAGCATGGATTAAGATCATAACAACAATACTTACTATTGCATAAGGTGCATTCATACCAAACATCAGAACAAAACATAGTACTGCCCCTACTAAACTAATAGACCAATGAGATTTAAAAGTTGGCCTATAACTCGGATCAGCAGCCATTTGTTCTAAGAAGGAAACGAGGCAAATAGAACCATAGGTAACCATAAAGAACATGGATATAATCTCAGCTACAGCATTAATATCTCCAATGGCTAAAAAGGCAAATCCTATAATACAGGTAGCAATAGAAGCTCTAACGGGCTCTTGCCTTTCTCCTTTCCCAACGCTTAACCACTCAGACATTTTGTCTGGGAAAACACCATCAACAGCTAAAGCTTGTAGTGTTCTTGGCGCAATCATTACAGAACCTAAAGCAGAACTTATAGCAGCTGCAGCAAGTCCTATGGCAATAATTGGAGGCCAAATACTTATCTGTTCCATAAATAATTCATCCGTAGCCAAGCTTTCTAAAGGAGCCGAGTACCAAAGTTTAAAAGCAACAGCTACGTAAACGACAATACCCACTATTGTTGCGTAAATAGTTCCTCGAGGAATACTTTTTCTAGGGTCTTTCAAATCACCGCTAAGACCTAATCCAGCAGCGATTCCTGTGAATGCAGGAAATATAAAGGTGAAAACTTCGAAGAATGTAAATCTTTTAATTATTTCACCTGTTTCAGCAACTTTAATGTATTCAGGAATTGTAGCAGTAGGGTCTAATACAGGATTTCCTGGACCTGTACCTAAGAAGAAAAACAATAGAGCTGTGAAAAGAGCTGCTACTACAAAATACAATGCCTTTACTCCCACATTTGCTCCCTTTGTGAGCATCAAAAGGGTAAGTAGCCCCATCATCGTTAGGTTGATCCAAAGAGGTTCAATTAAGATACCATAATTGAGATCAACCCATGAAATAATCGATCTACTTGAAATCGTAAAAGCAATTATATAAAATGCGACAGCAATAGACTGACTCAAGAATAGCGTTATCCCTATTGCACCACCAATATTCAACCCAAATGATCTTGAAATCATAAAATAGGCTCCACC